>JAAUUD010000153.1 GCA_012031655.1 Anaerolineae bacterium
GTGGTGCGCACGCAGAGCAACACATCGCCCCGCCGCAGGCTCTCCAGGATGCACCTCGCGGCGCTCCTGGGACAAGCCCATGCTGGCTAACTGGCGTTTCCAGCGAGCCAGCCGGGTTGGCCTCGCTTAGCACGCCCGACACCAACAAGACCCCCACACCCCGAAAGATGTTGGACCTGGCTGTGTTGCCAATACTCGATGATCTGACGCAGCTTTTGCGTCGAAGAGAGTGCATTATAGCGGGTGGTCTCTGAAAGTTTGGTTTCGGTGGGCACGCTATAGATCGCGGAGATGGCGCTGCCCACCTGGTCTGCGGTGTAGCCGGTAGTGAACAGGTCCCGCAGCGCTTGCTCGGCGCTGTTCAAGACCGGGTACACCGCCAGAAGATAAACAGGTTGCATGGTTCAAGTCATCATTATTACGGCGGTTATGATTATGACCAGAATAGCCCAAGCGGCAGGGGGTATGCTGCCCCAGGTGGGCCTCCCTCGATAGGTCAAGTGGGCAAAAAATGGCGGACCGCTTGCCCAGGGTGGCTGTTACCTTGTAGGCTTTGAGGTATCGGATATGTCCCGGGGTGCCCCGGAACGTTTGGGGAAAGTGTCCAGTCGCCATGTCCAACTTAGCCCCCTTTCAGGCGAACACAGCGCGCCTTCAGCAACTCGAAGCGGAGAATGCCCGTTTGCAACGCACCCATGCAGAACTACGCCAGGCCAATGAAGACCTGGCGCTGGCGCGCAACCGCTTTGCGGACCTCTACGATTTTGCCCCGGTTGGGTACCTCATCCTGAAAGCCGATGGCGCTGTGGCGGAGGCCAACGTTTTTGCAGCGCAATTGGTGGGGCTGGAGCGCACGCAGCTCATCGGGCAGAACTGGCTGAACTTCACCCAGGCCGAGGACCGGGCGGTGTTCCTGGCGTTTGTGGCTCATGCCCTCAGCACCAGCGTGCTGGGCACCTGCGAAGTGCGGATAGAATCCCGGCAGGGCCAGGTGCTGGACATCGCGGCCCATGCGCGCCGCCTGCAAGAAGGCGATGGCCAGTTTTACCTCTATCTGGCGATCAACGACATCACCGCCCGCAAAAAAATGGAGGCGGAGCGCGCCCAACTGTTGCAGGAAAACCAAGAGGTGCTGGCCCAGCTAGAGCAAACGGTGGCCATGCTGGATGCGCTCTTCGATGGCGCCCCGGTGGGCCTGGCTTTTCTGGACCCCAACCTGCGCTATCAGAAGCTCAACCAGGCGCTGGCAGAGATCAACAACCTGCCGCTGGAGGACCACCTGGGGCACACCCCGGCGGAGTTGCTGCCCTTTCTGGACCAGGCCAGCACGGTTGACCGGCTGGGGCAGGTGCGCGAAACCGGGCGACCGCTGCACTTTCAGACCGAAAGCCTCATGCCAGAAGACCCTATCCACAAGCGCTATTGGTGGGCCTTCTACTACCCGGTGTTTTTGCGTGGCAAGCTATGGGGCATTGGCGTTGTGGTGATGGAAAACACCCCCCAGAAGCGCGCTGAGGTGGCGCTGCGCCAGAGCCACGAGGCGTTGCGGATCAGCGCAGAGCGCTTTCGGGCGGCGTTGAGCATCTCGCCCATCACGGTGTTTATGCAGAACCGCGCGCTGGAATACACCTGGCTCTATAACGAAACCTTTGGCCCTCAACTGGAGGAACTGCTGGGCCAGCGCGATGACGACTTCCTGCCGCCCGAAGCCGTCGCCGAACTCACCGCCCTCAAGCAGCAGGTGCTGGAAAGCGGCCAGGGCCTTCAGACCGAACTGGCCCAGGTCCACCAGGGGCAAACCATCTACTTTGACCTGAAGCTGGAACCGCTGCGTGATGCTGAAGGCCGCATCACCGGGATCATTGGCGCTTCGCTGGATATCACGCGCAGCAAACAGGCCGCTGCCGAACTGGCCGTGAGCCACGAGCGGCTACGCATCAGCGAAGAGCGCTTTCGCACCGCGCTCAAAAACTCCCCGATGACCGTCTTTAACCAGGACCTCGACCTGCGCTATACCTGGGTGTACAACAACCTGTTGCTAAATAGCCCGGAGGACTTTTTGGGTCGGACGGATGCGGAATTGTGGGGGCCGGAGCACGGCAACTTTCTGACGCGGCTCAAGCGGCAGGTGATAGAAAGTGGCCGCGAACTCCGCCAGGAAGTGCAGATGATGGTGCAGGACCGCCCTTACTACTTTGATAGCGTCTTTGCGCCCTACTACGACGCCAATGGCGAGATCACCGGCCTGATTGGGGCCTCTTTTGACCTGACCGAGCAAAAAGAAATTGCCTTCGAGCTGCTGCGGCAACGCTTGCTGGCCGAGGCCCTGGCAGATGCAGTGCAGGCGGTCCACGGTTCCATCAACCTTTCGGAAGTGCTGGACTACATCATGAGCAGCATGGCCAGCGTTATCCCGCACGACCTGGCAGATATTATGTTGCTGGAGGGCGAGGAGGTGCAGGTGGTCCGTAGCCGGGGCTACTCGCAACGGCGCCTGACGCCCAGCGTGATCCCGGTGCAGGTGCCCGTGGCGCAGGTGCCGGTCCTGGCGCGGATGCTGGTTAGCCAGCGGGCGCTTTCCCTGGATGATTTGCAAGACGAAATGGCGCTGGGCGTAGATTGGGTGCATGGCTACCTGGGCGTGCCTTTGCTGTGGCAGAAGCGTGTGGTTGGCTTCATTAACCTGATGAGCACCGCGCGGGCCTTCTTCCTGCCGGAGCACGCCCGCAAGCTCTCGATTTTTGCCGCGCAGGCTGCCTTGGCCATCCGCAACGCCCAGCTTTACGAAGAAGCCCAGGAAGCCGCCGCCCTGCAAAGAGCGCCAGCGCCTGGCCCGCGACCTGCACGATGCCGTGAGCCAGTCGCTTTATACCTCCAATATCATTGCGGAGTCTTTGCAGCGCCTGCACCAGCACAAGCCCGAAGCCCTGCCCGACAACCTGGAGAAGCTCCGCATCCTGAACCGGGGGGCGCTGGCAGAAATGCGGACCCTGCTGCTGGAACTGCGCCCGGAAAAGCTGGCGGCCAGCTCGATGGAAGAACTGCTCCAGCAATTGGCGGACGCCGCCCGCGCCCGCACGGGCCTGAGCGTGGAAGTGCAGGTGCAGAGCGCGCTCGAATTGCCCGTGGCGGTCAAAGAGGCGCTCTATCGCATCACGCAAGAGGCGCTGACCAACATCATCAAACACGCGCGGGCTTCGCACGTGCTGGTGCGCTACACCGGGCAGGCCGGGGAGGTGCGCTTGATGGTGGAAGATGATGGCCAGGGCTTTGACCTGGCGACGGCTTCGCCGGGGCGTATGGGCATCGGCAACATGCAGGACCGCATGGCCGCTGTGGGCGGGCGCGTGCAGATTGATGCGGAGGTGGGCGGCGGTACCCTGGTTACTGCCACCTGGGCAGAGTGAGCTACTCGCGCCGGGGCAGGTCCACGATGCCCTGCTGCACGGCAATCGCGGCGGCTTCGGTGCGGCTTTCGGTGCGTAGCTTGCCAAAGATGCTGCTGATGTGGTTCTTGACCGTGGAACGGCTGATGTAGAGCCGCTCGCCGATTTCGCTGTTAGAAAGGCCCTGCACCAGCAATTCCAGCACTTCGATTTCGCGCTCGGAGAGATCGTGCCCCAGCGCAGGCGCCCTGACCGTGGCAGTGATGAGCGCCTGGGTGGCTTCTGGGGCCAGCATGGTTTGGCCGTGGAAGGCGCGCCGGATGGCTTCGTGTAATTCCTGGGCGCCGCTGTCCTTCAGCATATAGCCCACCGCCCCGGCTTGCAACGCGCCCTGGACCATGTCTTCATCCACGAAGCTGGTCAACACCACGCATTTGATCGTCGGGTTGTGCTGGTTGATCTGGCGGATGGCTTCGATGCCGCCCAGGCGAGGCATGTTCAGGTCCACCAGGATGACATCTGGCAGCAACTCGCGGGAATACCACACTGCCTGCTCGCCATCGGAGGCTTCGCCCACCAGTTCCATGTCATCAAAACTTTCTAGAAAGACCTTTAGCCCGCTACGGAGCATGTCGTGGTCATCCACCAGCATCACGCGGATTTTTTCTGACATCGTTTCACTGCTTCCTGAACACTTGGCCATCTTCATTGACTATAGTGGACAACGAGACCCCGCGCTAGACTTCGCGGGCAAGCTGGTCCGAGTGGGCTAGGCGGAGATGGGCCAGGTGGCCTACGGCGCCCACCCCTGGCCCGCTTTCTGAAGTTCAGTGGCCCTGTTCCAGGGCTTGCAGGGCGCCGCGCATCCAGCCCAGCGCATGGGCCACCCGCGTGCCAGGGGGCCGGGGCGAGGTCATCTGCGGGGTGGGTGTGCTGGGATGATGACGCCCTCGAAGCTGTGCTGGTGCAGGATGCGCAGCACGCGCAGCATGTCGGTCTCGCCCTCGTCCACGAAGACTTCGTGATAGTTGGGCACCTTGCCACGCACATTCCGCAGATGCACATAGGCGATGGCGCCCTGGCGGCTGTAGTGCTCCACCGCTGCGTAAATGTTGCCTTCGGTCATTTCAGAGAGGGTGCCCACGCAAAATTCCAGGCCGTTGGCGCGGCTGGGCACCAGGTCCAGCAGTTCCTGATAGTGGTGGTGCTGGGTGATGAGCCGCTCCATGCCGCGCAGGCTGGGCAAGGGCGGGTCGTCGGGGTGGGCGGCCAGGCGCACCCCGGCTTCTTCTGCTACGGGCACCAGCTCGCTGAGGAAGTAGCGCAACCGCTCCCACATGGCTGCTCGGCTGACCGGAGCCAGCGTGCCGGGCGGCGCGTTCGGGTCCACCACCATGTTCCAGACGGTGCCGTTAGGGATGGGTGTTTCTGGTGGCAGGCTGGCTTCCACAAAATCGACCGTTTGCGCTCCCCCGCGCGCGGCGTTCCCGGCGGTGCGGCCCCACACCCCGGCAATCGAGAAGTAGTAGCCCATCACCGGGATGCCCGCCCGCCCCATGTTACGGATGATGGTCTTTAGCCCTTCCATCTGGTGGGCTTTGCGCGGGCCATCCAGCAGGATGTCGGACCAGTGCGCCGGGTCGAAGTTCTCCAGCGCGGCCAGTTCCAGCCCTTCGGCGGCCAGCGCTGCCTTGAGGTCGCGCAGTTCCTCGTAGCTCCAGAGCTTGTCCTGGTTGAGCGTGACGCCCCAGGCATCGCCACCGCTGCCGGTGGCCCAGCTATCGGGCTGGTTGAAGTAGTCCGTCAGGTGGACGATGACATGCGTGGCCCCGATCTGGCGCACAAAGCGAAACATCTCTGGGGTGAGCATCGAACGGTAGAGTCCCATGCCAAGTTTCATGTTAGGCGGCTCCCTGGGGGGTGGGCAGGCTTTGGCGGTAGAGGATGTCGATGTGCTCCAGCAGGCCATCGGGCGGGCCGTCGTCGGCTTTCAGCCAGTCGTGCACGGCGTACCAGGCGGTTTCCTGAAAGTGCATGTAGCCGTGGTAGCGTGGGCGCAGGTAGCTGTGATCCAGCGTCTCGAGCGTATCGGCAAAGAAGTTATTGCTGGCGGCGTTGGTGGCGGGGTCCAGCCAGGCGGCGCGGTGACCGGGTTGGCCGCCGCTCTGGGAGTACAGGCCGCGCTGTACGTCTCCGCTGGCCACAAAGCGCCCATAATCCAGCGCCACCTCCAGGTGCTGGCAGCGCGTCGAGATGGCGTAGCCGGTGCCGCCCAAAATGGCCCGTGCGCCACTGCGCTGGCATCGGTGCGCGGGACGTTGGTAAAGCGCAAACGGTGCGGCGCAAACCCGGCCCGGCCATAGTTGGAATAGCCAAAGAGCAGCGGGCAATACACCACCGCGTCGGTGTGGCTCATGGCGTCGAAGGTCTGGATGGGATTCCAGCTCAGCGAGCCGGGGTGCGCGGTGTGGCGCAGGGCCAATAAAATCTCCAGGGCGGCACGGCCCACGGCACGGCTCACGAAGCGCTCTGGCGTGCTACAGGGGTCCTCCCCCAGCGCCGCGCAGATGCTGAACAGGCTCATGAAGCTATCAATGGGCACAATCGGGATGGCCACCCAGTGCTTGCCACCGTCCTTGAGCCGCTGCGCCAGGGCCAGCACCTCGTCCCAGGTGCGCGGCAGGTCCTGGCCTGTGGCTTCCAGCAAATCCGGGCGGTAGGCGCTGATCTGCGCGGCGGCATCGATGGCCAGCGCCCACTGGTGCCCATCATAAAATAGCTGGGGTGGCTGCGCCCAACGCTGTTGGCAGCCTGTTCGGCCAAAAATCGGCTGAAAGGTGCTCGTCCAGCGGCACCAGGCAGCCATCCTGGGCGGCAAAGCCCACAAAGGGATGGTCGATCACCAGCAGGTCGAAGCTTTCTGCCAGTTTTTCGATTGGGTAATCCCCAAATTCCTTGAGCGAGCGCTTTTGCCAGGTGATGCTGACCCCGGCATGGGCAGCGGTGTAGGCCTGGGCCGTGGCCACCATCGGATCGTAGCCGCGCGCGTGGTCCCAGGTCATCCCCTTGAGTTCGATCATCGCGTTTCCTCCGCAATAAAGCCTTCTTCCAGGCGCAGGAGTTCGTCAATCAGGGCCGTGCGTTCCTTGCTGGGGATAAATTCTAGCCGCCGGATGCCCAGCGGATCAATTTCGGTGCGCAAAACGCGGAGTTCCTCGGCAGTGGGCGGCGGTGACTCCTGAAAGCCGTCCGCCAGGATGATCTCAAAGCCGGTTTGCTCGCGCAGGTGCTCCCGGCTAACGCCAGGGTGCAGAGACTCAAGTTCGAGCAGGCGGGTTTCCGGGTTCTGGCAGAAGCTGCCCAGGTTGGTTACCAGGCGCACTTCGCCGGGGTGCAGCCCCGCCGCACGGCGTTCCTCCGGCGAGGCCAACCCACGCCCGGCGCTGACAATCTCGACCTCGTGCACCAGGCTCAGCGGAGAATGGCGCGTCAGGTACATCAGGAAGTTCTGGTGCAGGTTAGCGACATCGGCCATGCCGCCCTGGCCGGGCAGGCGCACGGTTTTCCACTGGGGCTGGTGAGCTGGATGTTGTTGGCCCGCCCGAAGCGGTCAATCTGCGCCGCGCTGACCACCTCGTGCGTCACCAGGCCGCGCTGGTAGTACCAGTGATAGGTGTCGTCCCCGCCACAATGGAAGACCGAGGTCTGGAAGTCTGCGCTTTCGGCCAGCAGAATCAGCATGGGGCGCACGTCGGGGTCCACCAGGCCACTGCTGAGCATCATGCTGACCAGGTTGGGGGCGTGCAGGCGCTTGGCCAGCATGTACGAAACGATGGCCAGCGGCGAGACCGCCCCCGCCGCGCAGATGCTGGTGTTGTCATAGAGCCGGGCCAGGCTCACCACCATCTGCTCGTCTTCGGTGGGCGGGGCTGCCAGGTCAACGGACGGGCGCTGGCGCAGCAGGGCCGCCCCGGTGATGCGCTGGAATACACGGCGGCATCAGGCGGGGCGGCGTTCATCTTAGGCCCAGCGGCTGATGCCGTAGCGGTATATCAAGGCAGCTACAGTTACGTCACGGATACCCCGGACTTCTGGCGGCGCTCCAGCCAGACGTACCCCAGCCATGGGGACCGTTTCACGGGTGAGCCGGCGTATTTCGACCACACGATGTCGGCGGCGAAGGCGTTGATGGAGATGATGGGCACCACGGCGGACGATTACGCACACGCTGTGTTCCATCAGCCTAACGTGAAGTTCCCCAGCCGTGCGGCTGCTATGCTGGGCTTCAAGCCGGAGCAGATTCAACATGGGCTGCTTTCGGGTGAGATCGGCAACGTGTACTCCGGTTCATCGATGATCGGCCTCACTGCCATCCTGGATGTAGCACAGCCGGGTGACCGCATCTTAATGATTAGCTACGGCAGCGGTGCCGGCTCTGACGCTTTCGACCTAGTGTAACGGATCGGATCAACTGCAGTGCGGCA
>JAAUUD010000154.1 GCA_012031655.1 Anaerolineae bacterium
CGCTGGCCGGGGATGCGCGCTTGCAGGCGGTGCTGCCACCAGAGGCCATCCGCGCTGCGCTGACCGCACAGGACTACACCGGCGAGGCCGCCGAACGCGCCCGGCAACTCGCCGCGCAAATCGCAAACGCACTCGATGAGGAGGGCTAGAGGATGCCAGTGACCATCCTGGTAGGCACACAATGGGGCGATGAGGGCAAGGGCAAGGTCACCGATGTGCTGGCAGACGAGGCCCAGCTCATCGCGCGCTATAACGGCGGCGACAACGCCGGGCATACACTGGCGGTGCAGGAGCAGACCTACAAGCTACACTTCATCCCCTCTGGCATCTTGCGCCCAGGGGTGATGAGCCTGATGGGCGGCGGGATGGTCATCCACCCGGAGCGCCTGCTTAACGAGATGGAAAGCCTGCGCCGTCAGGGCATTGAGGTGACGCCACAGCGCCTGAAGCTGGCCACCAACGCCCACATCATCACCCCGGCGCACCAATTACTGGAGCAGGCGCAGGAGAAAGCGCGCGGTCGGGCCAAGCTGGATACCACCGGGCGCGGCATCGGCCCGGCCTACGCCAGCAAGATCGCCCGCGAAGGCATCCGGGCCGCTGCCATGCGCGACCCCGACGCCTTTGGCACCGCCATTTACCAGGCTATCGCCCAGACCAACCGCGTGCTCAACCTCATCTATCAGGATGAACCGCTGGATGCGGACGCAGTCGCGCGCTACTACCATAATGTTGCCTCGGAGTTGGCGCCCTATCTGGTGGATAGCTGGGCGTTGGTCCATGCAATGCTGCGCGAAGGCGGGCATGTGCTGGCGGAGGGTGGCCAGGCAACGCTGCTGGATGTAGACCATGGCAATTACCCTTATGTGACCAGCTCTAACCCGGTGGCTGGGGGGGCGCTGGTGGGGCTGGGCTTTGGGCCGCGTGTGGTGGATCGGGTGATTGGCGTGGCCAAGGCATTCTGTACGCGGGTCGGTGCCGGGCCGTTTCCCACACAGGTCGAAGGCGAAATGGCGGAGCGGATGCGCGGCGATGGCAGCCAGGCCTGGGACGACTTCGGCACCACCACCGGCAGGCCGCGCCGCATGGGTTGGCTGGACCTGGTGGCCCTGCGCTATGCCGTGGCGGTCAATGGCCTGACCGAACTCGCCCTGACCAAGCTGGACGTGCTGAGCCGCTTTGCGGACATCCCCGTAGCCGTGGCCTATGAAATCGATGGCGAGCGCACCGACGCTTATCCGGTGGATATGGCGCGCTTTGCACGGGCCACCCCCATTTACGAAACCCTGCCCGGCTGGGAGGTGGACATTATGGGCGTGACGCGCTACGCAGACCTGCCTGCCGCCGCCCGGCGTTATGTGGAATGGATCGAGGCGCAGCTCGAAGTGCCGCTTACCCTGGTTAGCGTGGGACCAGGCCGCGAGCAAACCCTCCTGAGGGGCTGACCCATGCGCATGGCCATCGTGGGCAGTTCCGGCGGCATGAAGAGCGTTTTTGTGCAGGGCGTTTTTGCCGCGCTGGAAGTGGGCGGCCTCAAGGCGGCGGCCTATGCGGGCGCTTCTGGCTCGGCCTTTCCGGCGGTGGGCGCCTGGATGGGGGTCGCGGCGCATTTGGGGCTGCCGCTCTGGCAAAACGTCCATCGGACGCGCCAGCAAGGGCACGACATGGGCGAAACCCTGCTCATTGAGGTGCAGAACTGGCAACGCATGATGCGCCCGGACCTCTTTAGCGCGGAGCACGCCCGTTTGCTCATCTCGGTGAGCCATGTACGGACGCCAGAAGCAGCGCAACTCACCCAGGGAGGAGGGGCGCGCAAGCTGGGCCGTCAATTGCTGATCCAGGCCGCGCGCGGCGACCGCTCCTGGGTGAATGCCCACCTGGAAATGCACCTGTTTGATAGCCAGGCCAGCGACCCCACCCGCCGCATCACGCCCGAAAACCTGGCGCACATCGGCTACGCTTCTCTGCGGATGCTGCACACCTCCAAGGTCCCCGCCTGGGTCAATGGGCAGCCCTACATCGACACCTCATACACCAATGTGTTGCCCGCTGTCGAGGTGGCCGCGCTGGGCTACGATGCCGTGATCGCCGTGTACACCGAACCCGGCACCATCTATCGCGACCTGTTCCAGCAGACCACGCTGCCCCAGTTTGCCTATGGCGTGCCCATCTACCCCATCCAGCCGGAAGTTGACCTGGCCACGCTGGGCGCGCACTTCACCGAGTGCAGCGATGAGGGCGTGGAGGCAGCCTATCGGCATGGCGAGGCGATGGGCGTGCGCTTTCTGGAGCAGTGGCCGCGCCGTGCTTAATCTGCGGCGCTGGTGGCGTTGTGTTCGGCTTGCCGGGCAGCCTGCGCCTGGGCCTGGATCAATTGCCAGAGTTGCTGAATGTGGCGCGCTTCTGTGCGGATGTTGCCGATGGCCACCCGTAGCGCGTAGGTGCCCTTAAGGCGGGTTGGGCCGATGAGCGCCTGCCCGGTGGCGTTGACCCCCTCCACAATGGCGATGTTCAGCCGTTCCAGAACCGCTTCATCCTCCACCCTGCCGGGCGATAGCGAAAGCAGACGGTGCTCATGGGTGCCGGGGCCAGGCGCTCGAAGGAGGGGTCCGCGTCGATCCAGGCGGCGAGTTGCTGCGCGAGCTGGATGTGATATTCGATCTGCGCGGCCAGCCCCTGTTGCCCAAAATAGCGCATCACCATCCACAGCTTGAGCGCCCGAAAGCGCCGCCCCAGTTGCACGCCCCAGTCCATGTAGTTGGTCACGTCGCCGTCCTGGGTTTCGAGGTAGGCCGGGACCAGGCTAAAGGCACGTTGCAGGTAGCGCGGCTCCTTGATGTAAAAGGCGCTGAGGTCAATCGGCGTGAAGAGCCACTTATGCGGGTTGGTGACGAAGGAATCCGCCTCGTCTACCCCGGCGAGCACCTGCCGCCGCTGCGGGATGATGGCCACCACGCCGCCATAGGCCGCATCGACGTGCAGCCACAGCCCATGCTCGCGGGCGATGGGCACGATCTCCGGTACGGGGTCGCTGCTGGTGGTGGAGGTGGTGCCGATGGTGGCAGCGATGAAGAAGGGCCGCCAGCCCGCCGCCTGATCTTCCGCGATGGCGGCGCGCAGGGCCTGGACCTCCATGCGGAAGTCCGCATCGGTAGGGATTTTGCGCACGCCCTCTTGCCCGATGCCCAGCGCCATGGCGGCTTTTTCCACGGAGGAATGGGTTTGGTCGGTGATGTAAACCCGCAGGCGAGGAAGCTCTGGGCGGCCTGCCAGCCCCTTGCTGCGCACGTCCAGGTCCAGCGCTTCGCGCGCGGCGGCAATCGCCAGAAAGCTGGAAATCGACGCGGTATCGTTGATGATGCCCTTAAAATCTGGGCTGAGGCCCATCATCTGGCGCAACCAGTCCAGCGTCAGTTGCTCCAGTTCGGTGCTGGCCGGGGAGGTGCGCCAGAGCATCCCGTTGGTGTTCAGCGCGGCGGTTAGCAGTTCGCCCAGGATGCCCGGCCCCGAAGCTGAAATGCTGAAGTAAGCATAAAAAGCCGGGTGGTTCCAGTGCGTGATGCCCGGCAGCAGGATGTTCTTAAAATCCTCCAGCATGGCGTCGATGCTTTCCGGGGCCTGGGGCGGGTCGGCGGGCAATTGGCGCCGGACCTGGCCGGGTTCGACCTGGGCCAGCACGGGGTATTGCTCCACAGTGCCCAGGTAATCCGCAATCCAATCGACAATCTGGTGGCCGTAGCGCCGAAACTCCTCTGGCGACATATCGCCGGGGGGCTGTAGTTCATTGTTCATCATCGGTGGAATGCTCCCAGAGGTAAATCATCAGGTCTTGTTCGAAGGTGGGCGCGCCGAAATTGTGCAAAATCCACAGCATCTGCGCGCGGTGGTCCGTGCCGTGGTTGACGACATGGTGCAGCACCTGCCAGACCGGGTTGTGCTTGGGGCCGCCCCGCTGCGGCAGGTCGAACGCCAGGGTTTCGGCCAGTTTTTCAGGCGAGATCACGCGGATGTAGGCCAGGCTGGCGCGTTCGACATCCTCCCATTGGGTGCGGGCGGCCTGCCGGGAAGGGAAGTGCGCCGGGTCCAGGCGGTCGGGGGGTGGGTTGCCCTGCACGCGGGCCAGCCAGCGTGCATCGACACTGGCCACATGGACCAGGTGATTGCGCAAAGACCCGTTGGAGTAGGGCACTTCCTGGGTGAATTGCGCGTCGTTGAGCTGCATGACGGCTTGCCACACGCGCCGATATTGGCCATAGTGGTATTCAAAAAGGGTGCGGATCACGGTCGGGTCCATGGGTAAAGCTCCATAGCGGGTTGGTGCCTCGATGATACCGCACCCTGCGCCTCAGGCCAGGGGCTTGGCCATGCGGTGCAGTTGGCGGTTCTGGCCACCTGCCATGACCGTTGGCGAGCTACGCACCAGGCCAAAGCCGAACTTTTCATAGAGGCGGCGGGCGGTGTCGTTGCCTTCGCGGACGTCCAGTTCCAGCCGGGCGCAGCTTGCTGCGCGCGCTTCTGCTTCGGCGCGGTCCAGCAGGGCTTTGCCCAACCCCCGCCCCCGGAATTGCGGATGCAGCGCCAGCATTTCGATGAAATAGGCATCCGTGGGAATTTGCGCTATAAAGCCGAGGAGCGGGTTGTAGCGGCGGACGCGCAGCAAAAAGGGCAGCATGTGTAGCGGGCCAATATGCTGGCGGTAGAGTTGATTGGTGCGGGCATGATGCGCAGCCACGTAGTCCCCAGGGAAGCGGTGCAGCATCCCGGCCACCTGGCCATCCACCTCTGCAAAAAGGGTGCGGGCGTGTGAGATTTCATTGTCGGCCAACAGAAACAGGCTTTGCACAATATGCGCAGCGCGAGCACCAAACAACAGCGTCCAGATGCCTTCGCCAGCGGTTTCGGCCAGGGCAAAAAAAGCGGCGGCATCCTGGGGGGTGGGCTGGGCCGGGCGAAAAACAGGGGTAGATGGGTCGCTCATAAGCAGGTTGTTTCTCCTTGAAAGGCTAAGCATCATTCCAGCGCGAAAAGCAGGGCGGCGCGCCGTGCATCTCCAAGGTATAGCATCCCGCCGCACTTGCAAATAAGCCGGATGGCCAACGCGCCTCCCTCCGCTTATGTTAGAATGAAGGTACGCTCGGACCCCTTCCCATTTTTCATAAAGCGCAAACGCTAATTAAGGAGAAATAACCCATGCAACACGAAGTCAAAGGCACAGTGATGCAGTGGTTGGAAGTACGCTTGGATCGCGGTGAGGCTGTCTACACGGAACGGGGCGGCATGGCGTGGATGACGGAGGGTATTGAGATGAAGACCAGCGGCAAGGGTGGCATTGGCAAGATGCTGGGCCGGGCGCTGGCTGGGGAAAGCCTGTTCCTGACGACCTACACATCTCAGACAGAGGGCACCCTGATCACCTTCACGCCCGAAGCCCCAGGCAAGATCATCCCGTTGAACCTGCCTGCCGGGCAGAGCATCATCGCCCAACGGGATGCCTTTATGTGCGCCGAAGATTCGGTTGAAGTGGCCATGCACTTCCGGCGCAAGCTGGGCAGTGGCCTGTTTGGTGGCGAGGGCTTTGTGCTGCAAAAGCTGACCGGCCCCGGGATGGCCTTTGTAGAAATCGCCGGGGAGGTGGTTGAATATACCTTGCAGCCCGGCCAGAAGCTCAAAATTGATACCGGGCACATCGCCCTGTACGAACCCACCGTGGATTATGATATTCAGATGGTCAAGGGCGTGAGCAACATCCTGTTGGGGGGGGAGGGGCTGTTCCTGGCTACACTCACCGGGCCGGGGCGGGTGTGGCTGCAAACCATGCCGCTGGCCAACCTGGCCGCCAAGATCGCCAGCAAGCTGCCCGCGCCCAGTGGTGGCAGCAGTGGTGGCAACATCATCGGCAACATCTTGCAGGGTGGCCAATAGGCCCCGCGCACCAGAAAGGGGCATTGGCGAGATGGACTATCAAATCAAGGGCGAGGTGATGCAATCCCTCGAGGTGCGCCTGAACCGTGGTGAGGCGATCTTCACGGAACGGGGCGGCATGGCGTGGATGACGGAAGGCATCGAGATGAAGACCAGCGGGCGCGGCGGCATCGGCAAGATGCTGGGCCGGGCGCTTTCCGGCGAAAGCCTGTTCATGACCACCTACAGTGCCCAGGCGGATGGCACCCTGATCACCTTCACGCCCGAGGCTCCCGGCAAGATCGTCCCGCTGAACCTGCCTGCCGGGCAGAGCATCATCGCGCAGCGGGATGCCTTTATGTGTGCTCAGGATTCAGTCGATTTAGCCATGCACTTCCGGCGCAAGCTGGGCAGTGGGCTGTTCGGTGGCGAGGGCTTCGTGCTACAAAAGCTGACCGGCCCTGGGCTGGCCTTTGTAGAAATTGCTGGCGAGGTGGCGGAATATACGCTGCAGCCCGGCCAGAAGCTCAAGGTGGACCCTGGCCACCTGGCCCTGTACGAACCCACTGTGGATTACGACATTCAGATGGTCAAGGGTGTGAGCAATATCCTGTTCGGGGGCGAGGGGTTGTTCCTGGCCACGCTCACCGGGCCGGGGCGGGTGTGGCTGCAATCGATGCCGCTGCATAACCTGGCGGCCAAGGTCGGCGCGGCGATGCCAGGCCGCTAAACAACCGGGTTTGCCGGGGGCCGGTCCACGAACCCGCCCCCGGCAACGGACCCTAGTAGGCGCGGGCGAAGAGCGCCATTTCGGTGCAGGGTTCGCCCGTCACAATGCAGGGGCCGGTTTCGCCGGGGTAGGGCTGGGCCAGCGGAAAGCACCGGCTAACGGCCTGGTTATCCTCTTTGATCTTCATTTCTGCCTCGCGCCCGCCGCTAAACCAGGTGAGTGCCCAGCCATCGCGCACAATCTCCTGAAAGCGGGCGTAATCGCCCACCACCTCGGTGATGCTGGCATCGCGGAATGCTGTGGCGCGCTGGAGCATGGCGGCTTGAATCTGCGCGAGCAGGTCTTGCACGGCCTGCAACAGCCCATCCTGGCTGATGAACTGCTTGCCTTCTTTGCCGGGGATGTCGCGCCGGGCCAGGGCCACGGTGTTGTTTTGCAGGTCCTTGGGCCCGACTTCCATGCGCAAGGGCACGCCGCGCATCTCCCAGTCGTTATACTTGAAGCCCGGCGAGAGCGACTCGCGCGTATCCACATGCAAGCGGATGCCCCCGGCGCTCAGCAGAGCCGTTAGGCGCCCAATCGCCTCCCTCGCCTGGCGCCCTTGCAGGTGGTGGTGGTGCCCATCTACAAAAATGAGGCGGAGCAAAGCCAGGTGAGGCGGTAGGCGCAGGCCCTTGTCATCGCCGTGGGCCATCACCACCGCGCCAATCATGCGCGTGCTCACGCCCCAGCTGGTTGTCCAACAGTGTTGCAGCACGTTGTTGTTATCCAGATATTGGATGTTGAAGGCCTTGGCGAAGTTCTGGCCCAGGTTATGGCTGGTGCCAGATTGCAGCGCTTTTCTATCGCCCATCATGGCTTCGATGGCATAGCTGGCCAGCGCCCCGGCAAACCTCTCCTGCTCGCTCTTGCGTCCCTTGATCACCGGAAGGGCGGCTTCGTTGATCGCAAAATCGGCGTAGACATCCAGCATACGCAGGGTTTCTTCTTGCGCTTCGTCATAGGTGGCGTGGGCGGTGTGGCCCTCCTGCCACAAAAATTCTGACGTCCGCAGAAAGGGCCGCGTGCGTAGCTCCCAGCGGACCACATTGGCCCATTGGTTGATGAGTAGCGGCAGGTCGCGGTAGGACTGAATCCAGCGGCTAAAGGCTTCGCCAATCACGGTTTCGGAGGTGGGGCGCACCACGTAGGGTTCTTCCAGCTTTTTGCCGCCAGCGTGGGTGACCACGGC
>JAAUUD010000155.1 GCA_012031655.1 Anaerolineae bacterium
TGGCTTTGGCAAAATGCTCGGCGCATGTGTGTTATTCGCGCCGCTGTTTTAGGCAACGATTTCCACACCACTCTGGAATGCTGCTTGACGCGCACCAACTTGAAATGCACCCCCGCGAACCTAACGCGCAGCCAGTGGTCAACCCTGCGCTTGTGGTCCTATGACGGGCAGGGGGTAACGGGCGTGGAACAGCCTATCCAGCGCTGCTTTACCCAACGCTGCGCTGGGATGAGGAAGACCGCGTGCCGGACTGCCATGTGCTGACGTTGCCGGCTGACCGCACACCCGGCCTCTATTGGCTGGTGGCGGGCGTGTTCGAGCGCAACTTCCCCTACTGGACCGCCACAGACCCAACGGGCAATCCCCTGGGCGAAACCACGCCCATCGCGGCGCTCAAGGTGCCTTTGCCGCCACCCGATGACGCCCCTGCCCAAACGCTGGATGCCACGTTTCAAGAACCCGGCGGCGTAACCCTGCGGCTGCTGGGCTATACCCTGCAAGGCGAACTGGCCCCCGGCGCAGCAGTGCAAGTCCGCCTCTTCTGGCAGAGCGATGGCCCCGCACAGCGCGCTTATACGCTGTTTTGCACCTGACAGACGCCAGCGGCGGCATTCTGGCCCAGGTCGATGCCCAACCACTGGAAGGCCGCTACCCGACGCTGATCTGGGAGGCAGGCGAAATCATTGAAACGAGCCATCCCCTGTCGATTCCCAATACAGCGCCTTCACCTCTGAAGCTCTATACCGGGCTATACTGGCTGGATGAGAACGGCGCCTTTCAACGCCTGAACGCTCAGCAGGAGGGCCAGCCCGCACCCGAGGACAGGATTTATTTGCCATGAACTTTCCACCCATCACCCGCACCACCGCCCGGCCAACAGTCAACGTCACTTTTCCTGATGGGCGCGTTTATGAAGGGCCTAAAGATACCCCGCTGGAAGCGTTTGTCCGCCAGGCAGATGACGACGCAGGTGTACCTGCCCCGCTCCACACCCTGGCGGTGAAGATCGAGAACCGCCTGCGCGAGCTGACCCTGCCGGTGACCCATGACATGCAGGTAATACCGCTCAACTACGAACATCGGGATGGCGCGCTGATCTATCGCCGCTCGCTGTGCTTTTTATTGGCGGCAGCGGTGCAGCGGTGCTTTCCCGAAGAGCGCCTGGTGGTGGAACACGCGGTTGCCCTGCGCAGCTACTTCTGCCGTTTGCAAGGCAGCCGTTGCCTGACTGCCGAAGAACTCGATCAGGTCAAGCAGACGATGCAAGCGCTGGTGACGGAGAATCTGCCCATCGAGCGCAGCGAAATGGAACTGGACGAAGCGCGTCACTTTTTTGAGCAGCGCGGCGACCAGGATAAGGTCCGCCTGTTGCGCTACCGCACCCGCCCCACCCCTGAACATCTATGCCATTGGCGATTTCGCGGACTACTTTTTTGGCTTTAAGGTCCCTTCCACGGGCTATCTGCGCTGGTTTGATCTGCAATTGCTGCCCGGGCAGGGCTTTTTGCTGGGCTTTCCCCCGCAAGAAACGCCAGACGAAGTGCCGCAGCGCCTCACCCTGACGCGCTTTGACCAGGTACTGCGCCAGGCCCAGGAGTGGTTAGAGCTTCTGGGGGTCAGTGAGATAGGCCAGCTTAACGAAGCCATCGAGCAAGGCCGCCTGCGCGAGCTGATCCTGGTGGCGGAGGCGCTGCACGAGCGCCGCATCGCGGAAATCGGGATGGAGGTGGCCCGCCAGCACCGTGAAGGCGTGCGCCTGGCCCTGATTGCCGGGCCTTCTTCCTCTGGCAAGACCACCTTTGCCAAGCGCCTGGCTGTTCAGCTGATGACGCACGCCCTCAAGCCCTTTACCCTGGAGCTGGACAACTACTTTGTGGACCGGGAGCTGACCCCGCGCGATGCCAACGGCGACTTTGACTTCGAAGCGCTGGAGGCGGTGCACCTGGACCTGTTCAATACCCAGTTGCAGGGGCTGATCGCCGGGCAAAAGGTGCCCTTGCCGCGCTTTGACTTCAAGCTGGGCAAAAGCCTGCCAGACCGAGAAGTGCAGCTTAGCCCAGAGCACGTGATCATCATCGAGGGCATCCACGGGATGAACCCGGCGCTGACGCCCGCCATCCCAGAGCGCCAGCGCTTCTTGATTTATGTTTCTGCGCTTACCCAGCTCAACATCGACCGCCACAACCGCGTTTCGACCACTGATGGGCGCCTGTTGCGGCGTATCGTGCGGGATGCAACCTACCGTGGCTGGACCGCAACCGATACCCTGGCGCGCTGGGATAGCGTGCGGCGGGGCGAAAAGCGCAATATCTTCCCCTATCAGGACAATGCCCATGTGATGTTCAATGCTTCGTTGGTCTATGAGCTGGCGGTGTTGCGCCCCCTGGCGGAGCCACACCTGCTGCGCGTGAGCCGAGATGACCCGCATTGGGTAGAGGCCAACCGCCTGTTGGCTTTGCTGCGTTGGGTGCTGCCGTCTGCACCAGATGGTGTGCCCGATAACTCCCTGCTGCGCGAGTTTATTGGCGGTTCTAACCTGCGGGAGTACCACCCTGGCACCTGAGGCTTTGCATTTCGTGCCTAGGCGCTTTATAGTAGAGGTTTGTTCGTCATTGAATGTGGGTTTAAAGTGTGATGACTGTTCTGACCAAGCTCCAACACGCTGACCCGCGCGAACACGTGTTGTGCGTGAGTTTTATGAAAGTCGGCAAGCTGCACTATTTTGACTTCGCCGACTTTCCGCACCTGATGATTGGCGATCATGTGATCGTGGAAACGCGGCAATTGGGACCGCAAATGGGAGAGGTGAAAGGGTTTCGCCTGCGCAACGAGCTAGAAGGCGAAACCGTGGAAACCCTCTCTCGGCCAGCCACTCCGGCTGACCTGCTGCTCAACCAGCAGTGGAAAGAAAAAGAGGTCCCGGCTTTGATTGACTGCCGCGAGAAGGCCGCCCAGCTTGGCGGGTATGGCCCGGCCAAATTTGTGGCCGCGGAGTACAACTACAATGGCTCCGTTTTGACGATCCTGTTTACCGCCGATGAAAAGGAGCGCCTGAACGTCACCCGGCTACGTAACGTGCTGGCCAAGCAACTGAAGACACACGTCGAATTTCGGCAGATTGGGCCACGCGATGTGGCCAAAGTGCAGGAGGGTTTTGGCGCGTGCGGCATTCCCCGCTGCTGTAGCACCTTCCTCACAGACTTCAGCATGATCTCGATCAACATGGCCAAGGCGCAGGGTATTTCGCTCAACCCGGCTGAAATTACGGGGATGTGTGGTCGCCTGCGTTGCTGCCTGACCTATGAGTACGAGCAATACGTTGAAGCCCGCAAACGCCTGCCCAAGCTGCGGAAACGGGTGGGGACGCCACACGGCGAAGGGCGCGTGATCGAAGTTCATGCCCTTAAGGATGGCGTCACCGTGCTGGTGGATGAAGCCCGCCACTACATCCCACGCGAAGACCTGATTCCGCTCGAAGAATGGGAAGCGCTCAAGGCGGCGGCGGCGGCGCCCTGCTCCAAAAACGAAAGCGGCGGCTGCGACTGTGGCGCAAAGCGCCCGCGCGGGTCAGCTGAAGAGACGCTGGCGGAAATGGGCATGCCGAAGTTGCCCCACGTGCACCACGCACCGATGCGCCCAGCCGAGACAGCCAATCTCAGGAAGAAGACCGTAACCGGGAACGCGGGCGGCAGCGGCGCAGGGCGCGGGGCAAAGGCGGCACCGAAAAAAGGGCCACAGATGCTGCCTCACAGGCGAAAAACACCGCACCTCAGCCCAG
Source organism: Anaerolineae bacterium (assembly GCA_012031655.1). Taxonomy (GTDB): domain Bacteria; phylum Chloroflexota; class Anaerolineae; order Aggregatilineales; family J027; genus JAAUUD01. Next base: position 3,779 of record JAAUUD010000155.1, read on the forward strand.
CAATCGCCCTTCTACGGGCGCAAACGAAGGGCAGGCTGATAACAAGCGTAACAGTCGGCGGCGGGGGGGCAAGCGCAATGGCGGCAACCGTCCCCGCACGGAAGATCAACCCCCCACGGATGGAGGAGCAAACAGCTAAATGCTGGAAAATCTGACGGCTATCCCCGTGCCAGAGCGGGTGCTGATCGTCTATGCCCACCCGGATGATGCAGAGTTCTTTGCGGGGGGGACCCTGGCAAAGTGGGCCCAGGCTGGCGCGCACCTGACCCTGCTGCTTGTGACCAGTGGTGACAAAGGCAGTGGCGACCTGACCCTGCTGGATGGTCAACAACTGGCGCGCCAGCGCGAAGCGGAATCGCACTCGGCTGCCCGGCGCCTGGGCATCCAGGAGGTGATTTTTCTGCGTGGGCGAGATGGTGAGCAATACCCCAACCTGGCCCTGCGCCGCCACATTGCGCGCTTTATCCGGCTCAAGCAACCCGATGCAGTCATGAGTAGCGATCCCCTGCTGCGCTATCGCGACTCCTCGCGCGCTAACCACCCGGATCACTACGCCGTGGCCGAAGCCGTGCTCAACGCCGTCTTTCCGGCGGCACGGGATCACCTGAACTTTCCAGAGTTGTTTCGGGACGAAGGGCTGGCGCCCTATAAAGTGGCCTGGCTTTACCTGGCGCTGGCCCTGGAACCCAACTATCGGGTTGATGTAACCGATACCTGGCAGGATAAGGTCGAGGCGTTGCAATGCCACGCCAGCCAGGTTGGGGAACCTGCCGCCTTTGCCGAACGGATGCGCGACCGCTTCGACCCCATCTATACGCTGGATGCCGAGCACCCGCGCTACGTGGAGCATTTTCGCGTGCTCAAGCTGGCCTGAGCCTGGGAAGGTCCGCCGGCGTGGCGGCGTCTAGGCCAGAAGCCGAACACCGCTGGTTCAACTGATGAAGGAGAGCTGCCCTTGTCTACGCTGCAAGAACGCGCCATCAACACCATCCGTTTTCTGGCGATTGATGCCGTCCAGAAAGCGAACTCTGGCCACCCGGGGTTGCCGATGGGCGCCGCCCCGATGGCTTATGTGCTGTGGACGCAATTTCTGCGCCATAACCCTGCCAACCCACACTGGGCAGACCGAGACCGCTTCATCCTTTCGGCGGGGCATGGCTCTATGCTGGTGTATACCCTGCTACACTTAACCGGTTATGACCTCTCGCTGGACGATCTACAGCAGTTCCGGCAGTGGGGCAGCAAAACCGCCGGGCATCCGGAATACGGCGAAACCCCCGGCGTCGAGGCCACCACTGGCCCGTTAGGGCAGGGGGCAGCCAACGCACTGGGGATGGCCGCCGCAGAAGCCTTCCTGGCGGCCAGGTATAACCGCCCCGGCCACGACATCATAGATCACTATACCTATGCGCTGGTGAGCGATGGCGACCTGATGGAAGGCGTAGCCCAAGAGGCAGGCTCGCTGGCGGGGCACCTGAAGCTGGGCAAGCTCATCTATCTCTATGACGACAACAAAGTGTCGCTGGCGGCCAACACCGACCTCACCTTCACCGAAGATGTCGGCATGCGCTACGAGGCTTATGGCTGGCACGTGCAGCGTGTGGCCGATGGAAACGATACGGCTGCCATCCAGGCCGCGCTCCAGGCCGCGCAGGCTGAGCGGGATAAACCCTCCATCATCATGGTGCGGACCGTGCTGGGCTACGGCAGCCCGAACAACGGCCGGGAACGCACGACGCACACGGCTCGCCGCTGGGTGCGGACGAGGTCCGCGCAACGAAGCAAGCCCTGGGCTGGGACCCGGACGCGCACTTCTTCATCCCGGAGGACGTGCTGGCGCACTTCCGCGAGGCGCTGAACCAGGGTGCCGAACACGAACAAAACTGGGGCGCGCGCTGGGCCGCCTATCAGGCTGAACAGCCTGAACTGGCGGCAGAGTTAGCACGAGCGCTCAAGGGCGAGCTACCGCCAGACTGGGATGCAGCCATCCCGCTCTTTGAACCCGATGAAAAAGGCGAAGCCACCCGCAGCAGTTCCGGCAAGGTGATCAACGCCATTGCGGGGCGGGTGCCGACCTTTATGGGCGGGGACGCGGACCTGGCCCCCAGCACACGCACGCTCATCAATGGCGAAGGCGCCTTTGGGGTGCAGGGCTTCGACCAGCGCAACCTGCGCTTTGGGGTGCGCGAGCACGCCATGGGCGCCTTCGTGAACGGCATGGCCGTGCATGGCGGGATCATCAAGCCCTATAGCGCGACCTTCTTCGTTTTTCTGACTACATGCGCCCCACCCTGCGCCTGGCAGCCCTGATGCACATCACGCCGGTCTTTGTGTTCACGCATGATAGCATTGGCCTGGGCGAAGATGGCCCCACCCACCAACCCATCGAGCACCTGGCCGCGCTCCGTGCCATCCCGAATCTGGTGGTGCTGCGCCCGGGCGATGCCAACGAGACCGCCGCCGCCTGGAAGGTGGCCATGCAACACCAGGCCGGGCCAGTGGCGCTTGTGCTTTCGCGCCAGAACACGCCCACCTATTCCCCTGAGGGTGTTTTTGAAGGTGTGCAACGCGGCGGCTATGTGCGTTCCACTGGCGCAGGCACGCCCGAAGCCGTGCTGATGGCCACGGCGCCGAGTTGGCCGTAGCCATGCGCGCCCAGACCTTGCTGGAACAGGCCGGTATTCCCGTGAAAGTGGTCAGTTTGCCGAGCTTTGAACTCTTTGACCAGCAAGACGCAGACTACATCGCCAGCGTGCTTTCGCCGGAGATCAAAAATCGCGTGGCCATCGAAGCGGGCATTCGCCAGGGCTGGGAGCCCTACCTGATGGGAGGGCAGTTCATTGGTGTGGGGCGGCGCTTTGGCGCCTCGGCCCCCGCAGAGGTGATCTACCAACAATTGGGAATTACACCAGAAGCGGTAGTTGAGGCCGTGAAAGCCGCTCGCTAACCCCCGATTTTGCGGGTTTGCCCATGTGGTGAAATCATCCTATCCTAAAAGTGTCTGTGATGGGGTTAGACACAAGGGGGATGATTTCACCGTGAGCATTGAAAGCTACCTGAAGCAACTCAAGAGCACAGATGCCAACCAGCGCAAGGCCGCGATTGTTGCCCTGGGAAAATCCGGCGACCCACGCGCCCTGAAACCGCTGGCCCACATTCATAAAAACGATCCCGACCCCGCCTTGCGCGAACTGGCCCTCAGGGCAGGCCGCTACATCCAGAAGCAAGCCAGCCAATCTGCGGCGTCTGTAGCGGCGGCGGCCTCCGCGCCACCCCCTCCTGCGCCCAGCGAGAGCGCCAACTTCTGGGATGTTGCCAGCTCCGGCAGCCTGAGCACCAGCAGCCCGCCGGTCCCCAGTTGGGTCCAGGACGAAGGCCGAACCCAGCTCCCCAGCGCCAAACCCGTAACCGACCGCGACCGCCAGAAAGCCCGTTCCCTGGTGGACCAGGCCCTTAATTTAAAAGTGGCGGGCCAAACTGACAAAATGCTGGACTCCCTGGCCAAAGCGATTGCGCTGGACCCCAAGCTGGAAGATGATTACCAGGTCCTCAGCCTGTTGACCATTGGGTTGGGAGTGAGTTCAGACCGCGCCCTGGAAGCGCTGGAAGAATACCAGAAAAGGCCCGCGCACCAAACGTAAAGGCAGCCGCCAGAGCGAACCCGATTCGCTGGTGGTGTTCTTCATGGAAGGCGCCATCTGGTTTATTCTGATGGGGCTGGTGATCAGCGGCGCGTTCTTCTTTCTGCTCAATAGCGCAGACTGGACAGCACTGGCTGCTGAACAGGCTGCTCAGGGAACAGCGCCTTCGGCCACCTCGCCGGGCACGGTCGAAACCGTGGACTATCGGGAAGTTGAAGACGCCTGGAACCAGTATGGCGCGATGCTTTCGCTGGCGATTGGCTTCATTTACAGCGGCTTTACGCTCGTTTATGCCTTCTTTTTTAGCCTGATTGTCTGGATTGTGGGCACAACCATGCTCGGCGGCACGGGGATCCTCTTTGATTTTCTGTTGCAACTGATGCGTGCCAACATCGTGGTGCTGGTGGCTTCGGTGCTGGCTGTTGGCTTTGGGC
>JAAUUD010000156.1 GCA_012031655.1 Anaerolineae bacterium
AGCGCGTCGAACTGCTGGCCGGTGTAGAGGTAGCGGTTGGGAGTCGTGCCCGTCGGTGCGTAGAGATCACCGAAGGCGGTGTAGGCGTAGGCGTCGGTGGATGGTTCCGGCGGCGTCGGTCAGCAGGCGAGATCGTAGTGGGTGGTCACGCCATTGTCGGTGGACGCAATGCGGTGTCCGTCGGGGTCGTAGGTGTAGGTGGCGTCAGGCTAACCTATTGCCGATTAACTGTACAGATTAATCAAGACAATAGTGGAATAACCCTCTCAGCAACAAGATTGGCGATTTCTCGGTGACCTTCATTAGATAAGCCTTGACACCTAGAAATGAACTCAACAAAAAATTTATGGTTTCTGCCTGTTAATGCATCGGATAGGAGTCGATTAAAGCCTGGAGCAAACTGATAGTTGTCAAGTGCTACGAGCGCATTCCACAGAGAATGCTCATCCAACGTTTCATATACGACTTCGACAGCCTGAATCCATGGCAGCAAAGCCAGCTCCGCATCAATCTTTCCTAACAGCCAAAACAGAGTAGATTTATATCCCACATATTTGGGCTGGATGAGTAAGTCCTTCAGTCTCTTAGTGATCTCGACTTTTTCTTCACTGCTAATCGGCCTGTCGTCGCTTCTGTGTGAAATGAGCTCCTCAAGTTGCCAAGCAGCGGTTTCTCTAGTTTGTGCGTCTTCGGCACTCAATCCCCGCAAGAGCTTGTCCGTAGCACTCCCTAACATCTTTTGTCTCCTAGAATCTCAGGTTGTGTCCACGATTTTCCAGATCGAGTCGGCGTTGTTGAATGAATCCCGCATATAGGCGTACTTGTCTCGATAGAGTAAGCGTTATGCAATGCGGTAGCTGTCGGGCATGCCCAGTTGGGTCATGCGGTTGAGTGCGGCAGCCTTGATCCGCACCTCCGTAACTTGGTGTTCAATTGTCCGTGTTGTGAGTGAATTTCCGAAAATAACTTTGAACCGAAAAACAGCCGTTTCTGCTAATGAGCGTTGATGGTACCCCGTCTCATCCTTCCATGTCTGACGTCCGACTTGTCGAATACGTCGCAGGTTTTCATCACGCGGCAGCGGGGCTTTTTTGCAATTGCCATGTTGCCAGATTTTGGCATCTCGCCGAGGTGGTACAAGGATCACATCAATTCCCCGGGCAGTACTAGCATCATAGAATTTGCGCTTATCATACGCACCGTCGCCACCAACCCGCCCAATCTCACCCGGCGTTTCATCGAGGAGCTGTTTCCCGGCTTCGGCATCATCAACTCCCGCTTCTGTTAGCACAACCGCTTGCAGTTCTTGCGTGTTTTCATCGACGCTCAGGTGCAATTTGCGCCATGTACGCCGCTTACTATAGCCATGTTGGCGGACTTTCCATTCACCTTCGCCATACACTTTCAGCCCCGTGCTATCTAACACGACATGTTTCGCTTCCGTGCTGGATGTCACAGGTAAGTCGATGATGATCGATTTACTGCGTTTGCATAATAGCGAGTAATCGGGCACGCGCACATCGGCTTCCAGCCGATTAAGGATCGATTGCGCAAAGCCAATCGTCTGGCGATAGGGTAATCCATACACAGCTTTGAGCATCAGTAAGCATTCAATCGCTTGATCCGAATATTGGACTTGCCCACCACGTTTGCGCTTTCCTTCAACGGGCGGATGCCAATTCGCTACTACCTCTTCATCAATCCATATCGTTAGGGAACCCCGTTGCATCAAACTCTTGTTATAGGCTGACCAATTGCTTACACGGTAGCTTGCTTTTTTCTTTGCTTTTGACTGGTTCTTCTGTTGTTTTGCCATAGGCAGAGTTTAACCTCAAGCTATTCGTTCAACAACGCCGCGTGAAACCCTGGAGGACCTGGTTAATGTGCGGGTTCAGTTGGCTGAGCCGCGCGCTGCCTCTGTGGCGCCTTTGGTGGTCAACGGCCTGCTGTTGCGGCATGTGGCCGAAGGTGACGCGCTCAACCAGAATTGGATGGCGGTGGTCCTTTCTGAGCTTGAACCCAGTACGGCAGAAATCGAGGGGAGCGGGGTTGCGGCCTTGTTGCACCGCGCCTTCGGCATCTACTTTCAGGATACCAAGCAGGCGCTGGCGTTTGTGGATGCCGCCCTGGAACTGGATGCTGGCAGCCCCGTGCTCTATAGCACGCGTGCTGCTGCGTTGGTGCGCCTGGGGCGCTGGCCAGAGGCGTTGCGTGCCCTCCAGACCGCCGAGCGCTTAGGCCCGGCAGAGTGGGCCTCCATACCCTATCTGCGGGGCACGGGTTGGATGATCGAAAACAACCTGGTGGCGGCCCTGGCGGACTATGACCGGGTGGTGGCGCTACGCCCGGAGGACTGGTTTGGCTGGAACTTCCGGGCTGCATTGCATTATCTGATGGGCAATTACGCACAGTCCGAGGCAGACTATGCCCGTACGTTTGCCCTGGAACCCAACCTGAATTTTCCCTATACCCTCTCAACCATGTTGGCCTTGCGCCAGGGCCAGTTCACTCGCGCTCAGGAGTACGTTGAGCGAGTCCTGCAAAACTTCCCGGACCCAACCTTTGCTAATCGCATGACCGAGGTCTATTTTGGCACGGAAGAAGGCAACGTCTTTGGCCCAACCATTGCCACGCTCATCTATTTTTCGTTGGGGCGCTACGAAGAGGTGTTGGTGGCGAGCGAAACTGCGCTGAGCATCCTGGAATTGGCCGACCTTTACCTGGTGCAGGGCAGTGCGCTGTGTAACCTGGGCGATTATGCCGCCGCTGAGGCCGCCTATGACCGCGCCCTGGAGCTGGATGCACAATTTGGGCTGGTCTACATGCTACGGGGCTCGGTGCGCCGGGAACAGGGTAATTTGGCGGGTACTTTGGAGGATGTGGAAGCTGCCCGTGCCTTTGACCTGGGGCCACAGTGGGAGCAAGCACTGGAGGCTGGGCTGGCTGGCGAACTGGATTGCACCAATTTCTTCATCTTTCCCTTCGATCCACCAACTTAAAGCGCGCTGCAACGTATAGAATAGGGAGAGATAAACGAGTTAAGGGGGGCACACCATGACCCAGGTACTTGCCAGCCACTATCAAATTCAAGAGCTGATCGGCCAGGGAGGCATGGGTGAGGTCTATCGCGCGGAGGATGTGCGCGACCAGACCCCCGTCGCCATCAAGGCCCTCAAGCCAGAGGTCCTCTCCATCGACCCTAACCTGCTGGAGCGCTTTCTGCGCGAAGGGCAGATGCTACGGCGGCTCAATCATCCCAATATCGTCAAAATGCTGGATGCCTTTGCAGAAGGGCAGCGCCAATACCTGGTGATGGAGTATGTGCCGGGAGGCTCCCTGCGCGACGTGCTGCGCCAGACGCCACAGTTGCCGGTGCCACGTGTGCTGGCCATTGCGCTGGAACTGGCCGACGCGCTCACCCGGGCGCACCATCTGCGGGTGGTCCACCGCGACATCAAACCGGCCAACATCCTGTTGGCGGAAGATGGCACCCCGCGCCTGACGGACTTTGGCGTGGCCCATATGGAAGACCTGCCCGCCGTTACGCAGACGGGCGCTACGGTTGGCACCTTTGCCTACCTTAGCCCAGAGGCGTGCCGGGGCGAAGTGCTGGACGAACGGACGGACCTCTGGTCCTTTGGGGTGTTGCTCTACGAGATGCTGAGCGGGCGCAACCCCTTTGACAAGGGCATGCCGGCAGCCACGATTACCGCCATTCTGAACGACGTTCCGCCGCCGCTGGATACGCTGCGCCTGGATGTTCCGCCGCGCCTGGCCGTGCTCGTCAACCAGATGTTAGCCAAGGAAAAGGCCGGGCGCACCCCCAGCGCCCGAATGGTGGGGGCCGAACTGGAAGCGATCATCCGGGGGTATGACACCCCCACGCGCGAGCAAATCGCCCAGGTGCCCGCCGAGAACGAGCCGTCACGCTTTGACACGCCGCCCACGCGCAGCGGTGGCGCCCAGTTTGCCTTTAACTTTGGCTGGGGCAACCAGGATGAGGCCGCCGCTGAGGCCGAACTGGACCGGGACGAAACACCAGACAAAAAAGAGGGCAAGGGCTTTCAGGTGCGCTTGAACGCCGAAGTTGATGGGCTGGACTTCCTCAAGAAAAAGCTTAAGTTTAATCCAGAAAACCAGGGCCAGGAAGCAGGCGATTGGGCCGCTGGCTTCCAGAAAGCAGACGTTCGTAAATCCAAAGACGACCCCGACCCGCGCAAATCCAAAGATGACGACACCCAAGGCGAAGGGGAAGCCTATTACATGCCCGGCCTTAACACGCCGCTCTACATTCCACAGGTGGTCAGCCAGGTTGATGTGGGGCCAATCCTGGTGCGCGAAGGCAAGGGAGGCGAGTCTTTTGTGCGGGTGGGGCCGCTCATCTCGGTGTGGGATGATGGCAAGGGCCATACCATGGTGCGGAGTGGCCTGGTCCATGTGACGGACATGGGCAATGGCGAGCGTAAGGTGGTCCGCGTGAATTCGCTGGGCATGGCGATGGTGCTGGCCTTGCTGGTGGTGCCGGGCCTATTGTGCATTGGCCTGCTTTCGCTGCTAATCTCCTTTTTGTAGCACAGGGTGAGCAAGTGCAGATGGGTTTAGCGGTTCGCGCAGGTTTAGTGCTGGGGGTGGGCAGAGGTTGGTGAGGGCACACCACCACGACGCCGGCGCTGCGCGTATAGGCCAGGAGGGGCAGTGAGCGCCGAAACCCCGCGCCCGACCCTGCTGAAGGTCGGCGGCCACCCCTGGGTAGACCGATGGCGCGATTGGCTGGTAGAGGCAGGCTATCAGGTGCTGCGGGCGCGGGACTTTCAGGAGGCCCTGCTGCTGGCGCGGCGTGCGCAGCCACGCCTCATCCTGATTGTGGATGACCCGAAAAACCACCTGGATGCCATCGAATGGCTGGAACTCCAGCACATTGATAGTGACCCCCTGTTGCCCATGCTGCCCTTGCTCATCGTGACCGGGCGCCAGGGGGGCGCAGAGGCCCGCCTGCAAGAGCTGCCCGACCGGGTGCAGGTCCTCGAACGCCCGCTGGACCCCGAAGCGCTGATTGAAAAGGTTCGCGCCATGATCAATGCCTGGTGGTGAGCGCCGCTCGCAACTCCGCTGGGCCGGGGTGCGTAGTTATTGGTAGAGTCTGAATTGGAGCTTTTCGGAAAGTAGGAACGATGCGAATTCTCGTACATACCGGCAAAGGGGGCGTGGGCAAGACCAGTATTTCGGCGGCAACCGCCGTGCGCTGTGCGGAACTGGGGCTGAAGACCATCGTCATCAGCACAGATACTGCTCACTCCCTGGCCGACTCCTTCGATATGCCCATCGGCCCGGAGCCGGTGCAACTGATGGATAACCTCTGGGCGCAGGAGGTTGATGCGCGCTACTCAATGGAAAAATACTGGGGGCGCATCCAGCAATACTTTGTGCAACTGATGGCCCAGCGCGGTGTCGAAGAAATCGTCGCGGAAGAAGTGACCATCCTGCCGGGCCTGGAAGAAGGCGCCCACCTCTTGTGGATCAACCAGTATTACCAGGACAACGCTTTCGACGTCCTGATTGTGGATGCAGCGCCGACCGCCGAAACCCTGCGCTTGCTGAGCCTGCCGGATGCCTCTCGCTGGTGGATTAACAAGATCATCAGCCTGGCGCGCAACATGGGGCGCGTGTTGCGCCCACTCAAGCCGCTGGTGGGCGCAGATATGCCCGATGTGGAATCGCTGGATAGCGTGCAGGGCCTGTTTGACACGCTGGACCGGGTGCGGGGCATCCTCAGCGACCCCGAAATCAGCACCATGCGGCTGGTCATCAATCCAGAGCGCATGGTGATCAAAGAAACCCAGCGCACCTACACCTATCTCAACCTGTATGGCTACGTCACAGACGCGGTGCTGATCAACCGGGTGATTCCAGAAGCCGTCACAGACCCCTATTTTGCCGCCTGGAAGGACCTGCACCGCCAGAATATGTCCATCATCGAAGAAGCTTTTGGCGACCTGCCCAAGTTCAAGGCGCCGCTCTTTGAACAAGAGATGGGCGGGGTGGACTCCTTGCGCCGCCTGGCGGATGCGCTCTATGGCGATGTGAACCCAGCCCAGCGCCTGTACGACGGCCTGACCCATAGCATCAACCGTGAGCCGGATGGGGCTTATGTGCTGAACGTACCGCTGCCCTTTGCCGATAAATCAGACCTGGACGTGTACCGCTCTGCGGATGAGCTGACCTTGCGCGTTGGTCCCTACCGCCGCAACATCATTTTGCCACATGCCCTCTGGAACCTGGAGATTGGGGAAGCCCGCTTTGTCGAACAGACCCTTCGCATCAAGTTCCCAGCAGCCCCCGCTAAATCCCGTTAGCCGGGCCTATACCGCCCCTGCGGCGCGCACCGCCTGGGAGGGCGCCAGCCTTCCCAGGGACCGCCGCCGCGCCTTGCGCATCATCGCGTTTTTCACCTTTCACTTCGTGGAGTTCGTGTTCTGGGAGTTCTGGGTGGCGGCGCTCTTTGGCCCAGACCTGCCCGCCCGCCGCCGCGAGTTACGCACCCAGCGTGCGGCGGTCCGTTTTCGGCGGATGGCGGTCGAGCTGGGGGGCGTGCTCATCAAGCTGGGGCAGTTCGTTTCCACCCGGGTGGATGTGCTGCCGCCGAGCGTGATCCGTGTGCTGGAAGGCTTGCAGGACGAGGTGCGCCCCGCAGACTTTGCCGCCATCGAGGCTGTGCTGGACGAGGAACTTGGCGACCGCCTGCAGGACTTTACACGCTTTACCCCGCAGCCCATCGCGGCGGCTTCGCTGGGGCAGGTATACCGGGCGACCCTGCCAGAGCATAACGTGGTTGTGAAAGTGCAGCGGCCTGGCATCGAGCGCTTGGTGGCAACGGACCTGGGCGCGCTGGAGGTGGTCTGCCGCTGGTCGATGCGGGCGGCGTTTATCCGTCGCCGGGCGGATATGCCCCAACTCCTGGAAGAATTCAGCAGCGTGTTGTGGGAAGAGCTGGACTACATCGCAGAAGCCAACAACGCCGAGCGCTTCCAGCGTATGTTCGCAGATGATCATGGCGTGGCGATCCCGCATGTTTACCGCGACTACTCCACCCGGCGTGTGCTGGTGATGGAGGACGTACAGACCATTAAAATCACCGATTATTCTGCGCTGGAGGCGGCGGGCATCCGGCGTGATGAAGTTGCGCGGCGCTTGCTGGATACCTACCTGACGCAGGTCTTTGTGGAGCGCTTCTTTCATGCAGACCCGCACCCCGGCAACATCTTCATCCGTCCGCTGGACCCCGACGAGGCGCTCCGCCTGAATGGGCGCTTGCCCGTAACGCAGGGGCGGCCCTTCCAGCTCATTTTTGTGGATTTTGGCATGGTGGGCAAGCTCACCCCGCAGTTGGTGGAAACCCTGCGCCAGACCTTCATTGCGGCGGGGCTGCGGGATGCCCGCGGGTTGGTCAATTGCTACGAGCAACTGGGTTTGCTGATGCCAGGTGCGGACAAGGAACGCATCATCGCGGCCATGAAGCACGCCTTCGACCTCAGCTGGGGCATGAGCATGGATGAACTCAGCCACCTGCCGCGTGAGGAGTGGCTCGCCTACTCCCGCGAATTTCAGGATTTGCTCTTCAAAATCCCGTTTCGCTTTCCGCAGAACCTCATTTACCTGGGGCGTTGTGCGGCAATCCTCTCGGGTATAGCAACGGCGCTGGACCCGGACTTTTCGCCCGCAATGGAGATGCAGCCCTACGTCAAGTTCTTGCTGGAAGGCGGCGCGCTGGATGATGCCGAACCGGACGCCCGGCGGCGCGTCTGGGAAGACC
>JAAUUD010000157.1 GCA_012031655.1 Anaerolineae bacterium
GCAAAAGACCCATGTTGAAGTCTGGCAGGTCAAAGGTAAAGATTATCACACAATCAAAGATTGCAGTTGTTGCCATAGCCTACGTTCCATAGGGGTTAGAGGCTGTAAGCATGCGCAGTCAGTTGTAGTGCTCCTTGGACAGTCGGCTGTTCTCGGTGAGTTCGAACGAGATCGGCATCGGGTTCTCTCCGTGATCGGGAATCGCTGCGGGGTGCGGTCCGCGCGCATCGCCGCCGCGACCGCCCACCTGCAAGAAGCGCTGGCCATTTTGCAGGCTGATGACGACCCCTACCAACGCGCCTATGCCCTGACGGTGCTGGGGGGCATCCTGGGGGCGCAGGGGGAATTTGAGGCCGCCCAGCGCACCCTGGAAGACTCCCTGGCGCTCAACCAGGCCGCAGGTAACCGGGCCGGGGCAGCAGGTGCGCGGATGAACCTGGCGATTGCCCACCTGATGCGCGACCAGTTCGAACCCGCGCGCGCACACCTGACCATGAGCTTGCAGCACTTCCGCGCCATTGGCGACCTGCCCGGCGTGGCGGCGGCGCTCAATAACCTGGGCTACCTGGCCCTGCAAACCGGCGACCTGCCCCTGGCGCAACAGCACTTCAGCGAGAGCCACCCCATCAGCGTGAGGCTAAAGGATCGCTGGGGCGCGGCCAATACGCTGGCCAACCTGGGGCAGGTGGACCTGCACCTGGGCCAACGGGAAACCGCCCGCGTTCGCTTCCGCGAGGCCCTGAGCCAGGCCATGCAGATCGAAGCCCTGCCGCTGGCCCTGGAAGTGCTGACCGGGCTGGCAAAACTGCTGTGGCAGGAGGGCGACCCCGACCGCGCCCGCCAGCTCACCGCGACGGTGCTGGCGCATCCGGCGCTGGGGTTGGAAGTCAAAGCCCAGGCGGAGGCCCTGCAAGCGGCCTGGGGCCAGGCCGCCCCCGCCCCGGACCTGAACGGGCTGGTTCGGGAACTTACCGCGCCCCTCGTCGTCACCTCCTGAACCCCTTGCCAGCGGGCTGCATGACCCGCCCGGTTAAGGGCTTGGTAAATAGGCCAGGTGGCCGAAAAACGTACACGCCCGGGGGAAGTTGCAACCATTCCCCCGCTAGCATGGAGAGGAGGCATTCGGAAAACATAAAGGAGACCCCTCGCATGAGCCTTCGCCGCACGTTTTTATCCCTTATCCTGGGCCTGGCCTGCTGGCTGTGGGGGCTTTGCCGCCGCTCCAGCGCAGCACCGCCAACCCGCCTGCCCTGCCGCCCCTGCCAGACCCTGCCATTATCCAGCAGGTGCTCGACGAGACGAACGGCGCGCAGTTTATCCCCATGGGGGCGCCGCTGAGTGCCACCAGCCGCCTGGCGGACTTCCACGGGCCGTTTGAAAATGTGGATAGCCTGACCTTTGACTTTGGAGACGTGGCCAACTACCTCACGCAGCGTGGCACGTTGAAAGAAACGGTGATCCCGCTGCTGAATTCGGCGAATGCGGTCTTTGCACCCAACATGACGGCCCCCGGCGATGAACCACGGCCCGGGCAGATCGTGGGCGCGGTCTTTCACCCCTATAGCGACCGCATGATGGTCGTGGTGGTGGTCTGGAAGGAAGAGGCGCCGATGGGCTGCACGGACTGCGATGTGGATAAAATCCGCTTCTACTACAATTCGACGGAATACGAGGAGTTCAGCGTTTACCTGAGCCTGTTTAATGATGCCAACGGCGATGGCCTGGCAGACCCCATCGACGGCGGTGCGGTGATTGCGCATCAGGTCTCGTGCGTGACGGTCGGCCTGACGCAGGTCTGCTGGAAGCCGGACGACTTTGAAAAAGACGAACTGCGCGACCAGGAAGTGCCCAAAGGGATCATCTACAGCGCCTACAGCATCTTCAAAGATCGCTTTGACCTGCTGGGTGCGGACTTCTACGTGGACGACGCTGTGCCGGACCTGCTGGGCAAGTCTGCCCGCGAAGCCTGCATGCAGGCGCTCTACACGGCCACGCGCTACCATAACCTGAATGCCTGCCGTGCGACCGCGGTCATCAGCGCGCAGAAGGGCGGCGCCCAGCCCGGCGCACCGATTGCCATCCTCAGCGTTCAGCGGGATGCCGACATCCGCGCCTATACTGCGGAGGGGAGCTACGTGGGCAGCCTGCCGCGCGGCGATTATCTGGTGCTGGACGCCACGCCGAACGCCACCACGCCCGGCGAGCCGGCGGTGCTCTTTCTGGTGAATGCGCACCCCAATCGCCCGAACTACCTCATCCCCAGCGTGGTGATGCAGGGCTTTGGCCAGAGCAGCGCCTACGACAGCCGCCAGGCCGGCATCAAGGACGGCTTTGCCCACTATCGCGGCGTGGCCTGGTGAGAAGCAAGCGCCACTGACCCTTTGAAGGGGGGAAAGAGAATCGGGAGGGACCTCGCGAGGTCCCTCCCGATTTTTGGAATTTGGGCTGGGATTGGGGGCGGTGCTGCTTAGAGCAGGCCCAGTTCCAGCGCGTGTTCAACCGCATCATGCTCCAGATGAGCCAGCCAGAGCGCCCACCCAACGGTCAGGTCCGGAAAGGTGTCGCCATTGAGCAAGGCGAGTTCAAAGGGCGGCGTGCTTTCCAGGCGGTCGGCGTTCAGGAGATGCGGCGCGGCAAAGAGCGCGTAAAGCGTTTGTGCGTGTTCCAGCGCAAAGGCCCATAGGTCTTCCCAGGGCCAATTGGTATGTTCCTGGGCGTAATAGCCATTGAAAGCGACCATGCAGCGCCACCAGCCTGGCATGGCGTTTGTGCGGGGGCAGGCAACAGGCAGTTGCCACATCCTGGCAAAAGAGATCGGGTTGCATGGTCTTCTGGCTCCCTGACTTCTTTCAAAAAGCATTAGTCAGTATGGCCAGTATAGCCGGGAGTTGGGCCGGGTCGTTGTGCCATCTGGCTGGTTTTGCAGGGGTGGAACGGTGGGTTCCCCCGATCCACCTGGCCCGGTTCGGGCACTGCCAGATGGCGCTAGGGGGTAGAGGGGGCCGCGATGCGCAGGGGGAGTTCGACCAGAAAGGTGGTGCCCTGGCCCAGCGCGCTTTGCACGCGGATGGTCCCGCCGTGGACGTTCACGCAATCCTTGACGATCTTCAGCCCCAGCCCGGTGCCGCTGATGGAGCCGACGTTGCTGGCGCGGAAGTAGGCGGTAAAGAGCCGCTCCTGGTCGCCGGGGGGGATGCCCATGCCCTGGTCTTCGACCCGCAAAGTGACCACCTGGCCCGTGGTGAGCACCTCCAGGCGCACGGGGCTGCCCGCCGGGGAATATTTGATGGCGTTAGAGAGCAGATTTTGCAGGATGTGGCGCAGCAAGTCCTGGTCCAGCAACAGCGGGCCGGGGTCCGTGCCCAGGTGGACGTGGATGGGGTGGTTTTGCTCGCGGAGTTCGGCCACGGTCTGGCTCACGAAGGTGGGCAGCTCGGTGGGGGTGGGGTGGAACTCCAGGTAGCCTTGTTCGGCGCGCATCACCAGCAGCAGGTCATCCAGCATTTGCTCCAGCCGGGCCACCTGGTTCATGATCTGTTGCAGCTTTTGCTGGATTTTCTCTGGTGGGAGGCGCGCCAGGAAGTTGATGAGCGTGCTGGTGCCCAGCGCAATGGTCGTGAGCGGGTTGCGGAACTCATGCGAGACCATTGCTCATGAAGCGGTTTTTGAGTTCCGAAAGCTCTTGCTCTTTTTCCAGCGCCACGGCCAGGCGTTCTTTTTCGCGGGCGATGCGCTCGGCCTCTTTGCGGTCGGTGATGTCGATGATGTAGGCCATCACCACCAGGCCTTCGGCTTCGTGGCTGTAGCTCAGGCCCACTTCCACGGGAAACTCGCTGCCATCGTGGCGCCGGGCGGTCAGTTCCAGGCCGTGGCCCATCACGCGGGCGTAGGGGGTCTGGATGTAGCGCTGGCGGTGGGCCTGGTGCAGGGCTTGCAGGCGCTTCGGCAGCAGGTCCTCGATGGACATGCGCAGCAACGCGGCGCGGGAGTAGCCAAACATGCGGGACGCTTCGGCGTTGGCCAGCTCGATGTGCCCGCGCTGGTTGACGATGAGAATCCCTTCGGAGGCGGCCTCGATGAGCGTGCGGAAGCGGCGTTCGCTGTCGTTGAGGGCCTGTTCGGTGCGCTGGCGCTCCTGAATGTGGTTCCACTCGCGCAGTGCCCGCTGGATGATATGCGGCATCTCCGCAAAGGTGCTGGCGGATTTGGTGACGTAATCCAGCGCGCCGCGTTTGAGCGCATCCACCGCAATTTGCTCGTTGCCGTGGCTGGTGAGCACCACCACCGGGCAGGTCAGGGCCACGGCTTTGAATTCCTCCAGCAAGTCCAGGCCGCTGCCATCCGGCAACAGGTAATCCACAAAAGCGATTTCGGGGGGGTGCTGGGTGGCCATGACGCGGGCTTGTTGCAGGCGAGTGGCCACATGCAGGTCGTAGTGCTGCTCTGCATGACCATCCAGCGCCCGCTGAATCAGCCTGACGTGGGCTTGCTCATCTTCCACCAGCAGAACGCGCAACGGCGCGGTTGTGGGCATCGGTTTACTAAGGCTCCGTGTGGGTCCAGGGGTAGCGGTTCCAGGCCAGCCAATAGAAGCCAAGTTGCTGAAGCATGGCCGAGAACTTCTCAAAATTCAGCGGCTTGACCAGGTAGCTGTTGGCCTGGTTGTGGTAGGCGGCCATGGCATCGCTTTCGGTCTCGGAGGTGGTGAGCACCACCACGGGCAGCGGTTGCAGCGGGCTGTTCTTGATGCGTTGCAGCACGCTCAGGCCATCCACGCGCGGCAGGCGCAAATCCAGCAGGACCAGGTGGGGGCGTGGGCTGGTTTCCGGGTCGGCGTAGTCCCCCTGGCGAAAGAGGTAGTTCAGCGCCGCTTCGCCATCCGAAAGGTGAACGACGCGGTTGGCGATCTGGTGGTCGGCCAGGCTACGCATCACCAACCGGGCATGGGCGGCGTTGTCCTCCACCAATAAAATGAGGAGTGGCTCTCCCTGGAATGAGGCTTGTGCATTCATGGCGGTCCCTCCGTTTGTGGAAGCGTAAAAAAGAAGATGCTGCCCTGCCCGGGCCCATCGGATTCCACCCAGATGTGCCCGCCATGAAATTCGATGATGCGCCGCACCAACGTTAGGCCAATGCCAGTGCCTTCGATGTGGGGGTCCAACCGCTCGAACAACCCGAAAATCTTTTCGTGGTAGTCCGGCGGAATGCCTATTCCATTGTCCCGCACAAAGAAAATCTGCTGACCCTCTTTTTGTATTATACCCATCTCAATGCGTGTCTGCCCGATCTGGGGCGAAAACTTGATGGCGTTATCCAGCAAATTCTGAAAGACCTCGACCAGGCGGGCGCGGTCGCCATAGACGCTGGGCAGGTCTGGCTGAATGTGAAAGTTCACCTCGCGGTCGTGCAGGTAGCCTGCCACCCGGCGGCGGGCCTCCTGCACCAGCTCGGCTACGGGGACCTCTTCTGGCGGGTTGACCAGGCGCCCAATGCGCGAAAGTTCCAGCAGATCGCCCAGTAGGTCCTGCATTTGCTCGGTGGCATGGCTGATCTCGCGGAGGTCCTCCTGAATGCGTTCTTTGGCGGCGGCTTCCAGGTCTTTTTGCAGCAGGCCCACATAGCCCTGGATGGTGATGAGCGGGCTTTTGAGGTCGTGCGATACGGTGTAGGTAAAGCGCTCCAGTTCGGCGGTGCGGGCCTCCAGGTCCTTGATGAGCGCTTCGCGTTCGCGCTCCTGCGCTTTGCGCTGGGTGATGTCGCTGGCCATGCTCATCACCAGGCGGCGGCCATCCGGCAGGCGCCCCAGCGGCGCGGAGCTAAAGTCCCAGATGCGCTGGCTGCCATCCGCCACCCGAATGGCAAACTCGCCATCATGCACGCGGGTTTCGGCGGCAAAAAGCTGGTCGATGATCTCTTGCATGCGCGCGTATTCTTCGCCGTAGGCCAGGCGGGTCCAGGCCGGGGATCGACGGAAGTTGCTCCCATGTGTAGCCGGTGATTTCCAGCCAGGTGCGGCTGAGGTGCAGCATTTCGCCGTCTTCCGCATAGATGGAGATGGGAAAGGGCGCTTCTTCGATGGCCTTCCGAAAGCGCTGTTCGCTGGCCGCCAGCGCGGCCTGGGCGTTCACGCGGGCGGTGATGTCGCGCCCGACGGCCTGAATTTCGACCAGTTGACCGGCGCCATCGGTGATGCCGAAATCCAGCCACTGGATCCAGCGGCGGTTGCCGTGGGCATCCACCGTGTCATAGACTAGGGTGGTGGGGCTGGGGTCGCGGGCCAGCTCTTGCATCCGGGCGCGGATGAGCGCGGTTTGCTCTGGCCGGGCCAGTTCATCCAGAAAGGAGTGCCCCAGCAGCGCGCTAGGCGACCTGCCAAAGAAGGTACAGTAGGCATCGTTGACGAAGGTCAGCACGCCATCGGGGGTGTAGCGGCAGAAGAGGTCCAGTTGGCTGTCGATGATGCCCTGCAAGCGTTGCGCGTTCTGGCGGGCGGCTTCGTTGGTTTGGGCCAGGGCGGTGATGTCGCGCACGATGCTCAGCACGCTCAGCACGCGGCCTTGGGGGTCCAGTTCGGGCGAGAGGCGCGCAAAAAAGGTGCGCGGCTCGGCCTGGGTGGTGTAACCAAAGGTCAGGTCGTGCGGCTGGGCTGTCTCAAAACCTGTTTGAGTGCCGGATCCCAGATGGCCAGTTGGTCTTCTGGCATGCCCAGGTCGCGGTTGGTTTTGCCGATGTACTGCTCCCGCGAGAGGCCCACCGTTTCCAGCAGGGCGCGGTTCACGAAGAGGTGGCGTAGCTGGCGGTCAAAGCGTGCGATGAAGTCTGGGCTGGTGTCCAGCAGGTCGCGGTAGGCGCGGTCCTGGGCCTGGGTCTGGCGTTCCTGGCTCACCCGGCGGTGGACCTGGTGATAGGCCAGCCCCAGCAGCAAGGCGCTGGTCACCCCCACAAAAATCAGGCCCTTGAGCGTTTGCGCCAGGGTGGTCTCGGCGGTGGAGGGGAAGATCAGCGCCACCAACTGGTCAGAGCCGATAATCCACAGGCTGGCACCGACGGCGTAGGGCATTACAATGGGTAAGATGGTCCCCAGGATCCTGGGGCGCGCCTGGCCTTGCATGGCATCCTCTCCTGTGCTGGAGGTGCGGAAAGGGCTGCGCTGCGCGAAAAAATAAAGCACTTGCTGTGTTATTCATGATATCGCGCTGGATGTGGATTTGGCAACACGGCCCTCTCCCTCAGCAAAGACGATTTTCTGGGACATTTGAATGCCTACTGTGTGGATACAGGCATTTCGCAGTATGAACTGCATAGCCATCAATTGGTAGAGCAGCGTGGGCAGTTGACCAACATTATCCATAATGCGCTTATGAAAGCACTTGCAGAGGACGGAACCTGGCTACCGCTCCTGCTGTACGCTGAAGGGGTGGTTTATGCTGCACCTAAAACACCCACTGCCGATCACTGAACAACTAGTGGAGGGGCTGGGGAAAGCGGTAGCAGGGCGTGTTCAGATGATCACGGCGGATGTTGCAGGCTTGGTTAAGCAGACAGCCCAGGGAGTAAAGGTCAAGCCGGATGTGTTTAAACTTGGCATCGCAATGGCAGACATCTGGAATTATGTGCGCAATCTGAACTGGTCTCAGAAAACTTTACTGGCGAATGCTCAGACCGCTGCTGAGGACATTGCAGATGTTACACAGAAATCCGTCGCGCCTGCCGACCCTCAATCAGATAACGGGCAGCCGAACTAGTGCGCGCCTACTACATTTTCCTAAACGACCATTTCGTGAAATCTCATTTTGAAAATGACAAGAG
>JAAUUD010000158.1 GCA_012031655.1 Anaerolineae bacterium
CCGCGAGCAACTTGCAGGATGCGGCGCTGTCCTCCGGGTTCGATCCGGCGGACGACTATTGGGGACTGCCGCGCACGCCGGGCTACGAGGCGGTCGCCGGCTGGTGCGGCGCCTGTCATTCGCTCGCCCTCGTCATGCAGCAGCAGCAATCCGCCGCGGGCTGGGAGCGCCTCCTCGCCTGGATGATCGAGGTTCAGGGAATGCCCGCGCCGGCGCCGGACGACGGCGGTGACCGAGGCGGTC
The DNA here is from genome assembly GCA_012031655.1 of Anaerolineae bacterium. Classification (GTDB taxonomy): domain Bacteria; phylum Chloroflexota; class Anaerolineae; order Aggregatilineales; family J027; genus JAAUUD01. Next base: position 244 of record JAAUUD010000158.1, read on the forward strand.
GAGGCCGAAGCCGAGACGCCGGCCAAAGGTGGTTGAAGCCGAGGCCGAAGTCGAAGTTCCCGCTCAGGAAGAAGTGGCGGTGCCTGCCACCACCATCGAAGCTGAAGACGACCTGCACCGCATTGAGGGGATTGGCCCCAAGATCGAAGATGCGCTCAAGCGCGCGGGCATCAAGACCTACGCCCAGCTAGCGCGCATGACGGGCGAAGAACTCACGCGCATTGTGAAGGAAGAAGCCAGGGTCCGCATGGTGGGTGACGCAGCCACCTGGGCCAAGCAAGCGCAGTTCCTGGTCAATAATGATATTGAAGGGCTAGAAGCCTATCAGCGTAGCCTGACCAGCGGACGCGAGCGCGGCCAATAGCCCGGTGAACGGCGCTCTCTGGCCCATGGGACTTGCAACCAGGGGCAGGGGGCGCCCCATTTGACCGATTTTGAGGAGCATCGAGGCAACATCATGACCCAACCCACATCCACGCCTGCGCCGTCGCCCGAGGGCAAGGCTTGCCAGCTCCATCCGCAGTCCATGTGTCCGGCTTTTGGCGCACTGCGGGTGCTTACGCGCATCGAAGGGGCGCACCCAGTGATGGCCAGCGATACCGGCTGCCTCTATGGGCTGAAGTTCGTTACGCACTTCTATGGTGCGCGCAAGTCCATCTTGGCGGCGCACCTGGGCACCGAAGAATTGATGGCGGGGGAGGTGGTCGAGGCCACCCGTGCCGCCATCGAAGTGGCCGCGCAGGAACCCGGTTGCCAGCTCATCCCGGTGATTTCGCTCTGTGTGGCAGAAACCGTGGGCCTGCCAGAAGAAATGCTGCCCAAGCGGGTGGGGGAGGCGGAGGTGGTGCTGGTCCGCGTGCCCGCCTATGCCATCCATTCGCATCCTGAAACCAAGGATGTGGCCCTGGCGGCCCTGCTGGGCAAGCTCGGCAGCCCGCCCGCAGAACGCAACGGGCGCACGCTGGTCCTGCTGGGGGAGGTCTTTCCGGCGGACCCGCTGGGCATTGATGGCTTGCTGCGCCAGATGGGCGTAGAGGGGACCATCAGCCTGCCGGGGCGCTCGATTGATGACCTGCGCCGGGCGGCGAGTGCCGGGGCAGTGGCGCCGCTGCACCCCTTCTACAAGCAAACGTTGGGCGTTTTCCGCGAATGGGGCGTGCCGGTGGCCGGCGGGGCGCCGGTTGGCATTTCTGGCACCTATGCCTGGCTCAAGGCGATTGGGTCCCTGTTGCAACTGGACCCCGCTCAGGTGGAAGCCACCGCCAGCGCCGAACGCGAACGCGCCCAGGCCATGCTGAGCGCCCTGCCGCTTAGTGGGCGCATCCTGGTGACGGGCTACGAAGGCAGCGAGCTGGCCTACGCGCGCTTGCTGGTGGAAGCCGGGGCGGAGGTGCCGTTTGTTTCGACCTCGATTGGCCCGGACCCGCTGGTGCTGCCAGACGAAACCTGGCTGCGGGCACGCGGCACGCGCCAGGTGGTCTATCGTAAGGCGCTGGAAGATGACGTGCGCGCGCTGGATGAATATCAGCCGGACCTGGTGCTGGGCACCACGCCATTTTGCGCCATTGCCAAAGAGCGCGGCATCCCGGCGATGTACTTTACCAATCAATTGGCCTCGCGGCCTTTCTTCCTGAGCACTGGCATGGCCGCCACGCTGAGCTTCATCCGCGATGCGTTGGGCCGCGCCGAGCGTTACGAGTGGATGCGGGACTTTTTTGAAGGCGAGGAGGCCGCCCGTGGCTAGGGTGATTCGCGATCTGCCGGAAACCAGTAGCTACTGGGCGGCGGTCTGGACTGCTTGCGCGCTGCCGGATGTGCACGTCATTTGCGATGCGCCCATTGGCTGTTTTAACCTGGTGGCAACCGCTGTGCCAGACTACACCGACGCCATCCCGCACCTGCAGAACATTACGCCCTCGGTGATCACCGAGCAAGAGGTGGGCGGCAGCGGCACAGGTCCGGCGGTCCAGCGCACCTACGAAGGGCTGCGCGACGAAGGCTTGCTGGATGGCAAACGCCTGATCGTGATTTCCACAGCGGAGTCGGAGATGATTGGCTCTGACCTGACCGATCTGGTCAAGACTTTTGCGCCGGGGTCGGGCTTCTTCCATAGCGAGTCGCTGAGCGATGACGAATGGATTGGGCGCGACCGCATCCTCTTATGGCTGTGGGAGCAGTATGGTGCTGCCGCCGCACAGGCGGTGGCCGTGGAGCCGGGCCTGGTCAACATCATCGGGCCGACCTATGGCTGCTTTAACTCCGCCGCTGACCTGCACGAGGTTCGCCGTTTGATCGAAGGAGCAGGGGGCCGGGTGAACCTGGTCTTTCCTTTTGAGAGCCGGCTGGAGAACATCGCGCAATTGGGTCGGGCGCAGGTCAATGTGCTGCTGTACCGCGAATTTGGCGAAAGCCTGGCCGAGGCGCTGGGCCAACCCTGGCTGCACGCGCCCATGGGCATGCGGGCGAGCAACGCTTTTGTGCAACGGCTGGGCGAGCTGCTGGACACAGGCCCGCAAGCGGCGGCCTTCATGCGGCAGGAAAAGGAAACAACCCTGCAAGCGGTCTGGGACCTGTGGAAAGGGCCGCAGGGCGACTGGTTCGGGACGACGAGCGTGGGCGTGGTGGCGACTGGCACTTATGTTACCGGTTTGCAAGCCTTCCTGGGCGAGGAACTGGGCATGCCGATTGTCTTTGCCGTGAACCGCCCGCCCCGCCCCGGCGACCTGGACACCGAAGCGCTACGCCATCTGCTGCATACCCGGCCCCCGGCGTTTGTGTTTGGTTCCATCAACGAGAAAATCTACCTGAGCGAAGGCGGCGCCCGCCAGACCAGCTTCATCCCGGCGGCCTTTCCGGGGCCAGTGGTGCGGCGCGCCGTGGGGACGCCCTTCATGGGCTATCGCGGCACGGTCTATCTGCTGCAAGAGATCGTTAACCGCCTGTACGAAGCGCTATATAACTTTCTGCCGCTGGACTCGGCCTACGCCAACCAGGGCAAGGGCACCGCGCCCAGCCCGGTTCCAGGCAACCTGCCCTGGCAGCCGCAAGCCCGCGCCGCGCTGGATGCAGCACTGGAGAAAATGCCCTTTCTGGCGCGCATCTCCGCCAGCCGCGAACTTCAGATGCGCGCGGAGGCCTTCGCACGCCAGCAAGGGGCCGCAGAAGTATCGCTGGAAGTGGCCCAGGCTGCCCTGGACCAGCCAGGAGGATAAAGGATGTTCTATGCAGACGCGCACTGACCCTTTGATGTGGCTGTTGTTGCAGATTGCCCGCCCCACGGAGCAGTTCCGCAAGGCGATTGGGGCCTGGTTCCGGGCACACCCCACCACCGATTGGTGGGCACGGGTCATCCGGCTGGGCCTGATCCAGTTCGGGATTGGCCTCTCGTTGGCGCCCATCTCTGGCACGCTGAACCGCGTGCTCATCACGGACCTCAAAATCCCGGCGGTGGCGGTGGGCTTGCTGATCGGCCTGCACTATTTTGTGTCGCCGGTCCGTGTGATGATCGGTTATCGTTCTGATAAAGCGCGCTCCAGTGGGCGCTGGCGCACCCCCTATGTGGTGCTGGGCGTGATGCTGACTTTTGGTGGGTTGGTGTGCGCGCCCTTTGCGCTGATTCTGCTCAGCGGGGATGGCGTGCTGGGCTTCTGGCCTGCGTTGCTGATCTGCGCGGCGATCTTCATTTGCTATGGGGTAGGGATCAACATCCTGGAGACCGTCTACCTGGCGCTGGTGAGCGACATCACGCCGCCGGAGGATCGCGGCAAGGTGATCACGGTGCTGTGGGTGATGCTCATCCTGGGGACGGTGGTCAGTGCGGTGGTGGTGAGCGCCATGTTGGTGAACTACTCGCACAAGTTGCTGATCCAGGTGATGCAAAGCTCGGCGGTGATCTTCGTGCTGCTGACCGTGGTGGCGCTGTGGGGGCAGGAACGCCTGCGCGCTGATGGGACGGTCATCAGCCGGGTAGAGGCCGTGCGCGTGCGGCTCTCGCTGCGCGAAAGCATCCAACGCCTGAGCGAGCAGGATCTGCTGAAGGCGCTCTTTGCGATGATCTTCATTGCGACGCTGGCCTTTGCCACCCACGACGTGCTGCTGGAACCCTACGGCGGGCAAGTGCTGGGCATGAGCGTCGCCGAGACGATGCAGCTCACCGCGCTGTGGGGCGTGATGACCATCGGTGGGGTGGGGTCGGCTGGCTGGATGCTGTGGCGCAAACTATCCCCAGCGTTGCTGATCGGCTTCGGCTGCACGGTGGGGTTGGTGGGCTTTGCGTTGATCAGCCTGGCCAGCCAGGCGGCGGCGGGCGAGTCCTTCCGGCTGGGGATTGCGATGATCAGCCTGGGGCGGGGCATCTTCCTGGTGGGGAGTGTCATCCTGGTGATGTCGCTGACGGACATCAGCCATGCCGGGTTGTTCCTGGGGGTTTGGGGGATTGTGCAGGGCCTGGCGCAGGGCGTAGGCGTGATCGGTGGCGGGTTGGTGCGAGATGTGGCACAATACGTGTTTGATGACGTTGCACTGGGCTACACCGCAGTCTACTTAACCTCTTTGTCTCTGCTGCTGTTGGTGGTCTTGCTGATGCTCTTCCGTTTTGGCAAGCGCCTCCAGGTGCGCGAGATCCGAATGCCCTGGGCCGGGATGGAAGAAATCCCGGCAGATCAACTCGCGTTCTAATCTAGTTATTGCATAAGGAGAGGTGAGGCATGCTAAAGTCCAAGTCAACCTGTCTGATCCTGCTGAGTGTGGCGCTGCTGGCCCTGGCCGGCTGCACGGAGCACACCTTCGGCGGCGATCGCTCTGAGGTATCCCCTATTGCGGACCAAACGGTGGTCCAAGCAATCCGCTATCTGGATGACAACACCGAAGGGCCCAGCTACCAGATCACGGTGACCGTGCCCGAAGCCTGGGCAGCGCAGTTCGAGGTAGAAAACCGTGGCAATGCCATTGTCTTCCGCTATTTGCGTGGGCCGGAAGAAACGCGGGTGGCAGCGCCCTTCCTTTTTATTGATGCCCTCTCCAACGAACAGTACTGGGAGCAGATTGGCAGCTACCCGGGGCAGTTCACCAACATCAGCAACACGGCGGATACCTACTTTGTCTACCACCACCCGATTGACGAGTTCTATCTGCGGATTTCGGAAGATGACTTTGAAGCACTGGTGGATGCCGTGCCAGAAGTGATTCGCTCGGTGGAGATCGTGCGGCAGGACCGTATTCCGGCGTTGGCCGCGGGTGGCCGCTAGCAATAACTTGTTTCCGGAGAGAGGGTGGCAATCACGCCCCCCTCTGCTAGTATCAGCATAACGCATGTGCCGGGGGGCACATCAAGAAAGTGAGGGTGCCATGATTTTTAATGACTTCTGGGATATTGTGTTGAACCCGGTTTTCCTGGTGACGTTTGGCCTGGTGATGGCTGCCTTTGTGCCCTTGGGCCTGAGCGTGCTGGTCACCTGGCAGGAAAACGCGGAACATACGGAAGCCGAGTAAGCAGGCGCATGGCTGCCCCAGCCCCAAACAGGCCGGGGCAGCGCCCTTGTTTTATGAAGCAAGACACACACGCTACACACAACGCCTGGTTAGGCGTGTTGGGGGGGTGCCCTGGCCGACCGTTGCGGCGGGCGCGGGGGGCCTGGTTGCTGTATAGCCGCTGGTTCATCAACCACCGAGCGCTCCTCCCCAGTGCGCTGGATGCTCCCCGTGCTTCTTTGACCCTGCCCGAAGGGGATCAACTGAGCTACTACGCCTCCCCGGATGGTGCCAGGGTGCCGCTGGTGTTGTTGCACAGCATCAACGCCGCGCCCAGCGCCTACGAGATGAAGCCCCTCTTTGACCACTACCGCGCCAGTCGCCCGGTTTATGCCCTGGATTTGCCCGGCTTTGGCTTTTCGGAGCGGCGTGACCGGCGCTATTCCCCAGGCTTTTACGCGGAGGCCATCAATACTTTTCTGGCCAAGGTGGTGGGGCAGCCTGCTGATGTGGTGGCGCTCTCGCTGACCACCGAGTTTGCCGCGCGGGCGGCCCTGGCCCAGCCATCAGCGCTTTCGCTCGCTGGTGGGCATGTCTCCGAGTGGCCTGGGCCAGCCCTTGCCGGATATCCCTGGCGACGCAATCCATAGCGTGCTGAGCGTCCCGCTGTGGGCGCAGGGCTGTACGATGCCATCATCCAGCGGGCCAGCATTCGCTTGTTCCTGGGGCGCCAGTTTGTGGGCCCCGTGCCAGAAGGCTTCATTGACTACGCCTACCTGAGCGGCCACCAACCCGGGGCGCGCTTTGCGCCGCTCTGCTTCCTCTCCAGCAGCCTCTTTACACAGCAGGCCCGGCGCGAGCTGTATGTGCCCTTGCAGGTGCCCGCGCTGGTCATCTATGATGAAGACCCCAACGTCACTTTTGAGAACCTGCCGACCTTGCTGGCGGAAACCCGCACTGGCGGGCGGTTCGGGTGGCACCCACGCTTGGTTTGGCGCACTGGGAAAAGCTACCAGAGACGGTGCAGGCGCTCGAGGAGTTCTGGGCTGGGGTAAACGCGCACTAGACGACTGGGGGGGGAAGGTAAGGTGACGTAGCGGCCATTGCCTGACCGCTGCGCCGCCTCGAAAAGCTTTGACCTTAGCTGCCGGTGGCAATCATGACGAAGATCCAGATGAAGATCCCAACGGTGGCGGCGACGGGAACAAGCCAGTTAGCGGTCTCGGACTTCATGCGTACACCCTCCACAAAATCATTTGGCTGAGTAAAGCTTTTTTGTCCTTCTATTATAGAATCTTTGCCCCAAACCTGCTACCAACGTGCCCTCCAACAACGATCCCTTAAGCATTTGCTAATCTGCCTGGTTGCCAGCGCGGCAGCAGGGCCAGCGCGGCGCCGAATTGCTGTTGCAAAGGCGGTGGGGCGATATCTGCCAGCGCCCAGAACAGCCCCCAGGCGGGTGGATAGTGGTGCTGGTAGATGAGCCGGGCCACCCGTGCACGGCGTAGCAACAGCTTGCCCAGGCGGTGGCCCAGCACGCGCTGCCGATAGTCCGCAAAGCTAAAATCGCCGTGCTGGAAGGCCGCTAGCAGCGCCTCCGTGACCACCGCGCCATACTCCATGCCGTAGGAGATGCCCTCCGCAAAGAGCGGGTCCACGCCCGCCGCATCGCCGGCCAGCAGCACGCGCGGCTGGCTGAAGGCGGCGTGCGGGTTGAACCAGCGGACCGGGTGCCCCTCCAGCAAAATATCCTCCGGGGCGATGTTGCGGTCGCGCAGGCCCGCCATCGTGATCGCGGCCAGCAGGCCGGCGGCAAAGGCGCCGATCGCGAAGGGAATGCCCAGCAGGCCAGGCCAGCACCACGCCCGGCACCACCGCGTGGCTCAGCGCGTCGCCCATCAGCGACCAGCCACGCAGCACGATGTAGCCCGACAGCAGCCCGCAGACGGCGCCGATCACGCTGCTGACCAGCATGGCACGCAGCATGTACTCGTAGGCGAAGGGAACGAGGAGTTCGTCGAGCATCAGGAGTACTTTGACCCGGCGCCCCCTCCCCCA
>JAAUUD010000007.1 GCA_012031655.1 Anaerolineae bacterium
CCCCGTGGTCAGTGCGCCGCCGGCCACGCCCCAGCCCCCCCACCGCGTGCCCCGGTACTTTGCCGCTTCGCTTGAGGGTGGGCCAGCAGGGGCGCGTATTGCCCGGCGACGCCAACCTGATCAATCGCAATCCGGCGCGCCTGGCCGAAGACCCAACGAACGAGAGCATTGGGCGTATCCCGGGGGGCGGGGTCTTTAATGTGGTGGGCGGCCCGGTCTGTACCAACGATATCGCCTGGTGGCTGGTGGAATTTGAAGGTGTTACGGGCTGGACGGGCGAAGGCGGGGGCACGAGTTATTGGGTGGAGCCGCTGCCCTGAAGGTAGGGCGGCTGGTGGCCATAGGCTGACAGACCCATACGGGGCGCATCCCCTCGGCAGGGGATGCGCCCCTGCGGGCTACAGGATTTTGCCGCGAGGGCTTGGTGAATAAAGCGGCAGGTTAATCTGATGAACGCCACCAAATATTCGCCCCAGGGCGGCGCCATCTGTTTGCAGCTGGATCGCCACGTGCAGCACATCATCCTGCGGGGGATTGACAGTGGGATGGGCATCGCCCCGGAGGACCTGCCGCGCATCTTTGAACCCTTCTGGCGCGCCGAGAGCGTCGGGCAAATTCGTGGGCTGGGCCTGAGTATCGCCAAAGCCGGCGTAGAGCGCCACCACGGCCACATCCAGGTCGCCAGCACACCAGGCCAGGGGACCACCGTTCCGGTCTTTCTGCCAGACGCCTGAGCCTGCCATCCAGCAGGATCGCCTGCCGGCGGCATGGCGGCGGGTGCTGCGCCTTACAGCAACAACGCACCAACCTCGCCTTGCAAAATAGCCAGCGCGATTTCATCAAAGAACAGGGCCTGGCCTTCCTCGCGGGCGATCCGCTGTTGATGCGGTGTCAGCCGGGCTTCGAGCTGCTCCTGAAAGGGCCGAATGTCGTTCTGGACGTTGACGTCGGCGGCGGCATGCTGGGTGATGAGGTAAACCCAGGTGGCCGCGCGGAAGGTATCACCCCGCCGTGCCAGGATTTCTGCACAGCCCATCAACCCGTAGAGCGCGGTGGTTAGCGCCTGGTGCTGGAGCGAAAGCTGCAAGATATCCAGAAAGTAGCAGTGGGCGGTGGCAAGATCGTTCTGCGCCAGGCTAAGCAGGCCAAGGTTGGTGAGGTTCACCAGCACGGATTGATCTTGCTGAATTTCCTCGCTCAGGCACAGGGATTCTTCGTAATGCCGACGGGCAGCGGGGTAGTCGCCGCGCAGGCGTGCGATTTCGCCCAGGTTGCTGATGGCCGCGCTGGCGCGCTCGCGGTTGCCCACGGACAGGGCCAGGGCACGGTTTTTGAGGTGGTAGCGCTCGGCCAGGTCCAGGTCGCCCTGGAAGAAGGCAATCGACCCCAGTCGATTGGCGGCATAGAGGATCATGCTGGCGTCATTAAGCTGGTTGGCTAGCTGCCAACAGGCGGTGATGTGCACGGTGGCGGTTTCAAAATCCCCCAGGCGCCAGGCGATGTCGCCCAGACCATATTGAATGCGGGCCAGAGTTAATGGGTCCACATCGTCGCAGGCGGCTAACGCCTGTTGCAGGTAGCGCTGGGCGGTGCTGAAGTCGCCTGGTGCGCGGCGACCTGGCTCAGCCAGTACATCGCGTTCAAGGCCACGGTGCCTGTTGCTTGGGGCTGGGCCTGCTGGAGCACACTTTCGGCCTCTGCATACTCGCCCAGGTACCAGCAGGCTTCGCCCAACTGAACCAGTAGGTCTGGTGTGGGGGGGGTGGAGCGTGCGGGCACGCTCCAGGTATTGCCTGGCTGCCCGAAACGCGCTCACGCGCAGCGATTTTTCTGCGGCCATGCGGCAGTAAGTGAGTTCTTTGGCGCTATCCCCGGCTTTGTGCCAGTGTTGCATCAAGACGATGGCATAGTCTGCCAGGGGGTAAAAAGCCTCAATACTCGCCGCGACCTGTGCATGTCGCTTGGCCAATGCTCCAGCATCCAGGGTATAGAGGATGCCATCGCGTAGTTTGTCGTGCGCAAAGCTCCAGGTTTCGTTGGCCACCGTGACGATGCTCGCCTCCAGGCAGTGCATCAACCAGGCTTGCAGGTCCAGCTCAGGGTGCAGGCTGCACAGCAAGAGCGGGTCAATCTGCCGCCCGATGACGGCGGCGGTTTGCAGGGCGGCATGGTCTCGCTGGGGCAAGCGCCGCAAACGTCGCTCGGCAATAGAGACCAACCCACGGGCAAAACGCGCTCAGGGAGCTGCATCAGCCGCACCTGAGCCAGGGCACCGGCTTCTTCAGCCAGTGCACGGATGATCTCGATCAGAAAATAGATGTTGCCTTCGCTTTCGCGTTGTAAGAGGGTCATCAAAGCGGGTTGGTGGCCGCCCAGCATCCGGTTGCTGAGGTCCGCAATGGCGTCTGCATTCAGCCGTCCCAGTTTGATCTGATACATTTCTGTGAGCGTTTTGTGAAGCTGCGAGCCTTCATCATCCCGATAGCTGCCAATGACCAGCACCGGCAAATCTGCCAGGATATGGCTGAGCTGTTTGAGGGGCTCCAGGCTTTCGACGGCCCAGTGCAGGTCTTCCAGCAGCACCACCACGGGCACATTAGCCCGCCGGAATAGCCCAACCAGGGTGGAAACAAGCCGCTGCTGGTGGGCCTGGGGCGACAAGGGCGGCCAGGGCGCCACCGGTCGGCCCAGTAGCCTTTCGAGGTCTGGGATGATCTCTTGCAAAACACTGGCTTCGAGATCGTTGAGGTCACACACCAGCACCAGGCGGCGCACCGCCTCCCGCCAGAGTTGATAGGGCAGGCCGCCACCCTCCACTGCCTGCCCCGCCAGCACCATCGCACCGCTGGTGAGTGCATGAATACGGATTTCATCCAGCAAGCGCGACTTGCCAACCCCGCTTTCGCCGCCAATCAGCCAGCCGCTACCGCGTTGGTGCCGCAGGTCATCCAGGGCGTTTTTCAGCAAGGCAACTTCCTGCTCTCGCCCTACGAACTGCGCCCGCTCCAGAAAGCTGTTGCGGATGTGCAGGGTTTCGACCGGCACCGGAAGCCCAACTGCCACACAGAGGGCTGCCAGGGCATCTTCGGCGCAATCGAAACGGTTGGCCGGGTCTTTGGCCATCAAGCGGGCGATGACTTGCTTAAGCGCGGTTGGGATATGCAGCAAATCCAGGCTGGCATCTGCCGAGATGATCTTGATGAGCATCGCGCCCTGGTCGGGGCTCCAGAATGGGTGTGTGAGGTTGAACATCTCATAGGCCATCACGCCGACCGCAAAGAGGTCCGCCGCGCGGCTAACGGGTTCCCCCAGCAGCACTTCGGGCGCGGCATAGGCCACCGTGCCGGAAAGAAAGGTCAGTTCTTCCTGGCTGGCGCGTTCCACCGCCACCGAAACGCCAAAGTCAGCCACGTAAACATGCTGCCCGACCACCATCACGTTGGCGGGCTTCATGTCTCGGTGCACGATGCCGCAACGGTGCAGATAGGCCAGAGCCTGGAGCACCTGCACAAGCAAGCACACCTGTGCCTCCAGCGGTTGGTTGAAGGCCGCCTTGGTCAGGCTTTGGACGTTTTCCAGCAACTCCATGGCCAGGAAGGGCTGCTGGTCGTGGTCGAAGCCGTAATCTAGCACAGTAATGATATGAGGATGGCGCAACGCGGCCAACAAACTGAATTCGCGGGCCAGCGCCAGGTTAAAGTCCGAGTGTGGCGTTGAGTAGCCCTGGAAAAGCGCTTCCTGCCGGGCGAGGACGCGCTTCAGGGCCACCTCTTGTTGAGTCAAACGGTCCAGGGCACGGTAGACCGTCCCCATTCCCCCGACTCCTAAACGTTCCAACAAGGCGTAACGATTACCAATCAAGTGTTGCATAACGACCCGCCCAATACATCACTCGTCTACCGGAAAACAGCATTAAACCGTGGTCATTCACTAGGGTGTGCAGGTGTTTCCAACCCGGGCTAAGTAAAAACTACCCAGTAGGGCCTATCCCCCGGTCCTCGCCTGACGGGCTGAGTTTTCCCCACATTGCTTAAGGATGCTTTTGTGGTTCGTTTGTGTAGTGCATCGCGTTTGCATACAGTCTGCATCGCCCTCTTCCAACAAGGTATGCTGGAGTATCCCAGGGGGCCTAGTGCAGAATGTCATGCAAAGCGGATGCAACCTGGCACCCAGCGAGCACATCATGAGAAGCGCGCTTGCGCCCTAGAGGGGCCGGGGCGGGAGCTTGACGATGAATTCCGTTTCGGGTTGGATCAGCACACTATGAGCGCTAGATTGGGCTTCAAATGGCACAAGGCCCAGGCGGTCCAGCAAGGCAAAGCGCGCCTGGCGGATGCGCCCAACGGTGCATTGCAGGCGGTCGTGCCAGACGCTGTAGCTCCCCAACCGACCATCCCGCCGAAAATAGGCGCCCACCAGCGGGTGCGTAAGCTTGAACCAGCCGGCTTCCAGGTCCGAAAAGCCGTCTAAGCTGGCAACGGGCGCGCCGCTATCTTCCAGCTCCAGCGTTGCGGCGGCCCATGGGCTGGCCGTGGTCATCCGATAGCGGGTGTAGCGCTTTTGCTGGGCGTCGTAGTGTGTCTCAAACCGAATGCGCCCCCGGTGCCAGGGCAACCGCCAGAGGTAACGCGGGATCACCACCGGCCAGCCGCCCAGTGTGGTGCCGAAGAACCAGACCGCTGCCTGTCCGGTTACACGATCAATAACATAGGTGCGGTAGTTGGTCTGCCCAAAGCGAAAATTGGCCTGGGGCAACCTTGCAAAATGAAAATCAGCGTCCTCGAAAGGCACCACAGACACCCAAAGCGCGGGTTGCCCATCTGGCCCTGGGGAGGTGTCCAGGTCAAAGCGGGGGTGCACCAGCGGGCGCACCCGTTCCGGCGGCACGGCATAGGTGATCAGCGCGAAGTGGCGCAGCTTGGTCACCACATCCAACCCCCGGGTGGCGGGTCGTTGCAGCACATGCGGGGCAAAAGGCGGGGCGGGGTCGGTGTTCATCAGCATTCCCTGTTAAGTATAGCGCCCTTTGCCCCTTGGAGCATGCTAGGGGTTGGGCTGCACCAACGGCTTAAGGCTATGCCCGGCGTTGAACTCTGCAAAACCGGCGGGTAACTCCGCGAGCGGGAAGCGCCGCTCGATGAGCACCTGATAATGTTCCCGGCGGGCCCGCAACAGGTCCATGTATTCGCCTGTTACCCGCTCAAAGGAAAGTAGAAGGTGCGCACGTAAGCGGCTTCTTTGCGGCGAATTTGCGGGGAGGGCGTGAGGGTCCAGGGGTTATCATTTTCGCCCAGCATCAGCACCGCCCCGCCAGATTCAACCAGGCGCATGGCCAGTTCGCGGGCGGCGGGCTGCCCGCTGGCCTCGATGACCAGCCCAAAGCTATCCTGAAGGGTGCTGTCTTCCAAATCCAGGGCCGTGGCGCCCCACTCGGTCGCCACGGCCACGCGGGCTGCGTTGGGGTCATAGACGCCGATTTCGGCCCACCCCAGCGCCGAGAGGATCAGTTGGCTGCCCAGGCCCAGCGGCCCCACCCCCACGATGGCCGCCCGTTGCGAGCGGGTGTGGGCGTCGCTGGCCGCCAGGGCATAGTGGATGCCGTGGGCTGCCGTGCCGATGGTATCCAGCAGCAGCACCCCTTCGTCGTCCCCGATGTCATCCGGCAGGGGGATGCAGTTGGCCGCTGGCGCGGTGAGGTACTGCGCGTAGCCGCCGGGCGTTTGCCAGCCCACCAGGCCGCCCTTCGCTTCGGCGCAGCGGTTGGTCATCCCGGCGCGGCATTGGCGGCACGCGCCGCAAAAGCGCTTGATGTAAACCACCACGCGCGCGCCTTCTGGCAGGGTGGCGCCAGGGCCATTCTGGACCACCGTCGCGGTGAGTTCGTGGCCGGGCGTGATGGCCGTTCCCCGGTGGTAAAGCCGCCGGTCCGAGCCGCAGAGGCCACAAAAGCGCGTGAGGAGCAGGGCTTCGCCCGGGCCGGGCTGGGGGACCGCCGTTTCGATGATCTCAATCTGATCATCGCCGGGGAAGCGCGCCGCGAGCATGGTTTGAGGGATCATGATTGCCAGGAACTCCTAAAGTTTGAGCACGAACAAGCATCCACTCCACGGCGCGGCTAGCCCTTGAGCGCCCCGGCAGTGAGACCAGCCACCACGTAGCGTTGCAGCAACAGGGCCAGGATCACCGTGGGCAGCATCACCAGCAACGCTGTGGCGTTGACCACCGTATATTGCAGGCTGGTGTCGCTGATGAAGGAACTTATCAGCACCGGCAGGGTTTGCACATCCTCCGAGCCGCCCAGCGTGATCGGGATCAGGAAGTCGTTCCAGGCCAGCAGAAAGGTGATCACGAAGGTCGCGGCGATGCCAGGCATAGAGAGCGGCAGCACCACCCGCCAGAACGACCCCAACCGGGTGCAGCCATCCACGCGGGCGGCGTCTTCCAGCTCACCCGGCAGGCTGTCAAAATAGGCGCGCAACATCCAGACGGTGAAGGGCAGCAAAAAGCCCGTTTGGGCCAAAATCATCCCTTCCAGCGTGTTGAGCAGGTTATAATCCCGCATGCGGATGAATAGCGGGATCACCAGCACAATGAGCGGAACCATGCGCGTGGCCAGCAACAGCAGGCCAAAGAAATCCCGGCCTGGGTAGCGCAAGCGCACCAGGGTATAGGCAGAAAGCGAACCCATCGCGATGGTCGCCAGCCCGGTGGAGATGGCCACAATCGCGGAGTTGCGGAAGGCGGTGGGGAAGTTTTCGATCTGCGGTGGGAAGCGGTTGCGGAAGCTGAGGTCCTGCGCTGCGCGTTCTTCATCCACCCCAAAGATCAGCATCTCGAAGTTCTCCAGCGTCACCGCCTCTGGGATTGGGTTTTCCACATTGGCCAGCAGGTTGCGCTCGGTCTGGATGGCCGCCACAAAATCGAGGTGATGGGCGAGCAGGATATACAGCAACGCGACGACGTTCAGCGTCCAGCCGAGCACCTGGCTCCAGAGCTTGCGGCGGTTGCCTCTGCGCTGCATGGCTAGTACTCCACCGAGCGATAGATAAAGCGGACGTAGAAAATGGCCAGGATGGCGATGATCACCGCCAGCACAAAGGCGGAGGCCGCGCCGTAGTCCAGGTCAAACAGGCGGAAGGACTGCCAATAGGAATACCAGGCTGCTGTCCAGGTGCTATTGCCGGGGCCGCCGTTGGTCAGGGCAAAGACCTCTTCAAAGATCATGATGGCGAAGGCGGTCCGCAGGACCAGGATCACGGCGATCACCGGGCGCAGCAGGGGCAGCGTGATGAACAAAAACTTGTGCAGGTCGTTGGCGCCATCCACCTCCGCCGCCTCGTAAATATCGCGCGGGATGCCCTGCAACGCGGCATAGAACAGCAGCGCGCTAAAGGGCACCACCCGCCAGACATAGGCCCACACAACCACCGCCTGCGCCGTGGTCGCATCGCTGAAGAAGCGGATGAAGTTATCCGTCAGGCCCAGGCTAAAGAGCACGGCGTTCAGGTGGCCATAGCGCGAATTGAAAATGAAGGACCACATCAGGCCATTGGCAATCGGCGGGATGGCCCAGGGCAACAACACAAAAATCCGCGTAAAGCGACTGATGAACACCTGCTTCTGGTTCATGGCGATGGCCATAAACAGGCCAATCACCAGCATCGAGATCACCGATGCGCCGGCCATCAGCAGGGTGCGCTGCAAGGTCTCCAGAAAAAGTTCATCGCGCCAGAGTGCCTCGAAGTTTTCGAACCCCTTGTAGGGGATTTCGCCCGTCCGCAGGCCGCGAATGGTGACCTCGTGCAGGGCCAACCAGAAGGCATAGCCAATGGGATAGCCAATGACCAGGGCGACGATCACCACGGTGGGCAGGTTCATCCAGAAGGCCAGTTGAGCGGAGCCGATGGCCTGGCGAGAGACCCGCCAACGGCGTTTGCTGCGTTGCTGGGGCACGTTCTGGGAGGCAGCATCCAGCATAAGTGCATCCTTATTGTTTCAAAAGAATACTTTTGCGCCCCAGGCGGGGCATCCGGCGGGCGGCACCTGGGCCACCCGCCGGCGCTCTCCAGAAAAACAGTTGCTCGCGGATCAGGCGTTCAGGTCTTCGGCCCCCTGCGCGATGTTGCCTGCGGCTTCATCTGCGCTGATGGCCCCGCCCAGGCATTCTTGCAGGTTGGGGACAAGGTACTGGTCTACCCACTGGTTGTACCAGGGGGCACCCTTGGCTGCGCAAGCCGTGGCAATGAACACGGCGTCCTCGAACTGGCTGTTGTATTCGTCCAGGTCGTAGAGGCTGCCCCACAGCTCGCGGATTTCTTCGTTTTCCAGCGCCTTTTGTGGCCAGCCAGAGGTGTAGGCGAACTTGGCGCGTTCCACGGCCATGAAGTAGCCGTCGTTCTGCGTTTCGCCGCCAAAGTATTGCAGCAGTTGCCAGCTCAGGTCGCGGTCGTAGCTGTTAGACATCAGCGACCAGAGGTTGCCATCATAGGTGGGGGTGCCCATGGCAAAATCTGGTGCTGCCCGGCGGTTTCGGACTGGGCTGGGTCGTTGGCGAAGTTCATGTAGCGTTCGCGCGTGTTAGAGAAGATGTGGTTGCCGGTGGCATGGGCGCGAATGGCCGGGATCCAGCGCAGTTCCAGCGAGGCGGGGTCGGCCACCTGGGTTTCCTGGAAGGTGTCGCGCCACCACTGGAGCGTCTCGCGGGCCACCGAGCCGGATTCCATCAGCGGGTTGAAGTCTTCGTCAAAGAGCTGGCCGCCCTTGGAGGACACCAGCATGATCCAGGTGTCGCCGATGTGCTCCAGGCCCACGCCCGCCTGCCAGACAATCGGGTAGTCCATCACGCCATCCATTTTGGCCTTCAGCGCCATTTCGCCCAGTTCTTCCAGGCTGGTGGGCAGGCTCTCGAAACCGGCTTCTTCGAAGCGCTCGGTGTTGTAGATGTAGGTGTTCAGCGAGAGGAAGTAGGGCAGGCCCCAGATTTCGCCCTGATAGGTTACCAGGTCGCGCGCGGCGGGCAACATCTGCTCCAGGTAGGCATCCACGCCGGGCAGGTCGGTGATGGGCTGCACGATGCCCTGTTCGGTCCAGGCTGCGCGGTTGAAGAAGTGCATCACACCCACATCGATCTGATCACCTGCGATGGTCTTGGTGAGGATGCGCTGGTTGGTTTCTTCGATATTGGGTTGCTGGTCCCAGACCACCGGCACGCCAAAGTCGCGCTCAAAGAGGGCCATGGCGGCGTTGATGGCGGCTTCGTCACCGTCCACGGTCCAGTAAACCAGCGAGAGTTCATCCTGGGCAAAGGCACGCCGCAAGCCGAAGCCGGGCTTCAGGCCCAGCCCGCCAGCCAGGGCCAGGCTACCCCCAGCCGCAGAAAGGCGGATAAAATCCCGACGACTGAGGCCACGTAATGTTTTGTTGGGCATGGTTCAGGCTCCTTAAAAGGTCAATACTTGCGCTTTAGGTTGGGAACTGCTGGTTGCGTAAGTCAGTTGAATGATCGATGCGTAGCGGACCTTGCCTTTCCTGAAGTGCCAAGCACCCGTGCAAGTGGGGACCAGTGGGGCAGGGCCAGGCACCGCCCGCATAGGGCGCGGCGGGGTACCCCTGATCTGGATGAAGGCGGCGAAAAAAGGGGAAGGGGAAGGTGAGCAAGTTGAGCAGGCGAATGCACAAAACTATTTTCAACCCCGGCTGCAAGAGCGCGAAACAATATTCTATAGAAAAGAGTTACCACATCTACAGACGGTTGTCAACGCGTTGAAAGTCGAAGGTAAGGGGTTAGCAATCCAGGCGCACGTGGCGTGAATTTCTCAGCATGGGTAGGGTTTGGCGCACAAAAGCGGCCCCCAGATGCCAGGGCCGTTCCCGGTTGCCGCTGGCCGCGCCCCCTGGTGTGGCTTGACGTGACGGCGCAAACCCAGTATATTTAGCAAGCATGTTCTAATTTCACAGCAGTGCCATCCCGCAACTTGCGGAGGGGCAGCGCCAACGGTTGCCAAACTCCGCAACCCGCCCACCCGCCGAGCTTGGTGTAACTTTGGGCTCGGCCTTTGGCCCGCTGGCCGTTTTCGCAGCAAGTTCCTTAACCCAGTCCACAGCTAAGGAGGTCGGCATGTCTGCGCAGCCCTTTATTGAAGTCCATGGCGCACGGGAGAACAATCTCAAGAACATTTCGTTGCATATCCCCAAACAAAAATCACGGTCTTCACCGGGGGTGTCTGGCTCTGGTAAGTCTTCGCTGGTGTTTGATACCATCGCGGCAGAGGCACAGCGCCAGCTTAACGAGACCTTCACCGCTTTTGTGCAGGGGTTTCTGCCACACTATGGCCAGCCGGATGTGGATAGCATCGAAAACCTGAACTCGCCTATCATCATCGACCAGAAACGGGTGGGTGGGGGCTCGCGCTCGACCGTCGGCACCTATACCGACATTGCGGCCTTGCTGCGCTTGCTGTTCTCCCGCATCGGCGAGCCGCATGTGGGCCCCGGTTTTGCTTTTTCCTTCAACACGCCCCAGGGCATGTGCCCTGAATGTGAGGGCATTGGCAAGACCGTGCAACTGGACATGGACAAATTTCTGGACCGCAGCAAGTCGCTCAATGCGGGGGCAATCCAGCACCCGGAGTTCAAGGTAGGGAAGTGGTTGTGGAAGAACTACACGCTTGCTGGCTTGTTTGACAACGACAAACCCATCAACCAGTACACCGCCGATGAGCTACACGCCCTGCTCTATGGAGCAGATTTAAAAGTGCCGTTTGGCGAGTTCAACACCACCTACGAAGGGCTGATCGAGCGCTTTACGCGGATGTACATCAAAAAAGATGCGGCGGCGATGTCTGACCGCAACCGCGCCATCTTCGAGGCTTTCACCAATTCGCAGACTTGCCCGCTGTGCCAGGGGGCCCGGCTCAACCAGGCTGCGCTGAACTGCCGTATTCGGGGGCGTAACATCGCAGCGCTTTCTGACCTGGAAGCCACAGACCTGCTGGTTTTTTGCAAGGGTTGGATGACGACCCCATCGCGGCCCGCGTAGCCGCCAAGCTCACAGAGCGGGTGGGGCACCTGGTTGATATTGGCCTGGGCTACCTCAGCCTGAGCCGCGAAACCTCCACGCTTTCCGGGGGGGAGTCTCAGCGGGTGAAGATGATCCGGCACCTGGGCAACAGCCTCACAGAAATGCTCTACATTCTGGATGAGCCGAGTGTGGGCCTGCATGCCCGCGATGTGGCCCGCTTGAACGCCCTCTTGCAGAAGCTGCGCGATAAGGGCAACACGGTGCTGGTGGTGGAGCACGACCCAGACGTGATTGCGGTGGCTGACCATGTGGTGGACATGGGGCCACGTGCAGGCATTCATGGCGGGGAAGTCGTCTTCGAGGGCAGCTATACGGCGCTCCAGCAGGCCCAAACCCTCACCGGGCAATTTTTGGCGCAGCACCTGCCTGTCAAAACCGAAGTGCGCCAACCCACCGGCCACCTGACCATTCGCAACGCCCAGCTCCATAACCTGAAGAACATCACCGTCGATATCCCCACCGGGGTGCTGACCGTTGTGACGGGCGTGGCGGGTTCTGGGAAAAGCACGCTAATCAACGAGGTATTCCTGGAACAACAGCCAGAAGCCATCGTGATCGATCAGTCGCGGGTCACCGCCAACAGCCGTTCGGCGCCCGCCACCTATACCGGCATTATGGATGAAATTCGCAAGGTATTTGCCCGCACCAATGGCGTCAGTCCGTCGTTGTTTAGTTTTAACTCCGAGGGGAGCTGCCCCCACTGCAACGGGTTGGGGGTGGTCTACACCGACCTGGCCTTTATGGAAGGCATCGCCACACCTTGCGAAATCTGCGAGGGCAAGCGCTTTAAGGCTGATGTGCTGGAGTACCATTTGCGTGGTCAGTGCATCAGTGATGTGCTGGACATGACCGCCGAAGAAGCGCTGGAGTTCTTTACGGAGAAGAAGATCCGCCCGGTGGTGCAGGCCATGAACGAGGTTGGCCTGAGCTACCTCAAGCTGGGGCAGCCACTCAGCACCCTCTCTGGCGGGGAGGGCCAACGCCTGAAGCTGGCCACGGAGTTACACAAGCAGGGCAGCATCTACGTGATGGACGAGCCGACCACTGGCTTGCACCTCTCGGATATTGGCTTGCTGATGGGCATCATCGCGCGGCTGGCAGATGCCCAAAACACGGTTATATTGATTGAGCATCATCTGGATGTCATCCGCCAGGCCGATTGGATCATCGACCTGGGGCCGGAGGGTGGCAGCGCCGGGGGGGAGGTCCTTTTTGAAGGGCCGCCTGCCGCGCTCCAAGGCTGCGAACTGAGCATCACAGCCCGCTTCATTTAAAGTTCGGGGCGGTCGGTGGAGGAAAAGGCCCACCGACCGCCGCTTTTATTGGCAAAGAAGCCATTCTCGGGCAGTGCATTCAATCGCTCCTGGGCCAGACCTCCCCCAATTCCGAGATCATCTTCGTCAACGAGGAGCAAAAGCCGCTGAAGGGGGCCAGGATTGGCCTGCTGGGCATGGCCTAGGAGCGCGATACGGACGACGTGCGCCAGTCGCCCTCGCTGGAAGTGCAGCCGTTGTTGGCCTCGCGCGGGGCGCAGGTGACCTTTTGTGATCCTGACGTGGCCAGTGCACGGATGCACAACGGGGAAACGCTGCACAGCGTTGAACTCAGCATCGATTGGCTGCAAGCCCAAAATTGCGTCGTCATCCTGAAAGATCATCGCGCCTTTAACTACGCGTTGTGGTGCAGAACGCGCGCCTGGTGAAGCTTTAGGCGGCGTGCCAGGGCAATCGGCGCCTGAACCCAGGCCCTCGGGTGCGGGGACATGGGTTCAGGCGCTGCGGGTGCTGTTGCCTCAGGCGTTGCGGAAGCGGACGACGCTCTTTTCGGAGTTCTGCCCGGCGACCACACCAAACTGCCGCAATTGGATTTCGTGGCCTATCAGATCAAAAGTAAGCTGCTGAATCCCTTCGTTGCAGCGCCGTTGCAGGGTGCGCCGGTCGTAGTGGACCAGCTCCGCCAGGCGGACCATTTCCAGGCCCAGGTCGGCACGGATAAAGCGGTAGTAGAGCAGGCTAAAGTTCTGCCGGTAGGAGTGTTCCTGAGCGAAATCTGCGATCAGCAGGTTCAGGGTATCGCTCTGGCTTCTGAGGTCCGCATCCCCAAGGGCCACCAACAAACGCGATGCAAGGGCCTGACGAACCGCATGCAGCCGCGCATAGCCACCCTTGAGGTCCCCGAGATGCTGCCGAACCTGGAGCAGTTCCATCCACACCTGGTCATCCGGCAAGGGGCGCGCCTGGCGGATGTGCTCCAGCGCGGCGCGTACATGGCTGGGCTGTAATTCGGGGCCAGGCCCGGTCATCGGTTTCATTGGTGTCTAGCACCCACCGCAGGACTGAACCGGAGCTGTACTGTTGACCCCCGCTTCGGCGTTCGAGGCTCCATAGGCCGGAGCCGCCACCAAAACCAGGGCAATAATCAGGGCAATTACGGCACGCTTAATACGCTTTGACATGTTACCATCTCCGTGGCTATAGCAGATAGCCAGAAGGGTCACATGCCGCGCCCCAGGGACCTCTGAGGCAAAACAGGGGGGCTACTGAGGCTATTCCAGAAAAGAAGCCCCAGCCTGTATGCAGGGCGGGGCTAAAAAACGCGCTGCCTCACCGTTCCCCTGCAAACGGAGGAGCTGCGGGGCAGCCTTTCAGCGGGTTGAGGACTAAAGAAGCCTGAACTGCCTATGGCAAACTCAGCGCTTCATCCAGTTGGACCATCAACTTCTGGTACCAGGTCTCCGGCAACTGGGGTTCAAGCTCTGGCAGCAGCTCTTGTGTGCTGAGCATCACCGCCTCGAAGCGCGCCTGATACTGGCGGCGCACGTCCTCCACAAATTCGCTTTCCACCGAGCGCGCAAAGGAGTTGTAAAGGCTCATCAGCTTAAAGCACAGCGCCAGGCGTTGCAGGGGTTGTTGGGTCTCGAAGAACTGGCGGTAGGTGTTGTCGAAGTCGTCGCCATCGTAATAGTGCGGGAAGTCCGGCGCCACGACGTAGTGCTGGCTGGGTTCGTCATAGGTGCACCAGTCCCGCACCTGGAGGGCACGCCGAAAGCTGGTCATGACGGTGTGGAAGCGCTCGCGGGCGCGGGCCGGGTCGGTTTCTGGGTAGAGCGCGGCCAGGATTTCGCCAATCTGGGCGCGGCGTTGCTCCAGCATATAGAGCAGCAATTGCATCCCCATCTGCCCGTAACGGTCCCGCTGCTGGAGCAAGGTGCCATTGGGCAGGTAAACCCGTGGGCCGCCAAAGGCATACACCCGCACCCCCTGGAGCGCGCCCTGTTCCTTGATGGCGACCTCAAGTTTCTCGCGCGTGTCTGGCGACCACCACCCCCCCAGCAGGGGCAGGCTTAGCTGGTATAGGCGGGCCAGGTGGGTGACCTGCCCTTGCAGGAGAGTTTCTTTTTCCAGGATGTGGATGGTCGTTTGCACGGTTTCCCAGTCCCGGGCGAGCGCGGCTTGCCAGGCCTTGAGCAGACGCGCCTGGCTTAAGCCCAAAAAGCGCCCCTGGGCTTGCCAGCTTTCCACCACGCTCACGCCGTAGTCCGCGCGCTGGTCGCCTTTTTGCGTCTCGATGAAGAGCTGCAACAGACCCACTTCCGGGCTCAGGCGGACATCCTGATAAGCGACGCTTTGTAGCTCTCTGAGCTTGAGCGTGGCCATGCTGAAGTCCTGCCGGAAAGCCGCAGCCCAGCCCGAAAGCAGCAGATGCGCGTACAGGCTGTGCAGGTGACCCGTGCTGGGCGGGTTCTCGAGTGCGCGCCGCAGCGTGGCCTCGTCCCCAACCCACAGGGCAATCTGGGCGCTGTTCAGGCGCACCTGCTCGCGCAGGTAGGCCTCTTTGGTGAGCGCTTCAGCATCCAGCAGATAGCCCATGGCTTTTTCAAACTGGCCTTCCTCCGCGCAAACCTCGCTGGCCTGGAGCAACACGCGCGCCACAAGGTCCTGGTTGCCCGTAAGGCCGGCGTAATCTTCGGCTTCGCACTGGTGGCGCCAGCCCGCCAGGCGTAGATTTTGCTCAAAAGCGGTGGCAGCAGCGCGCAGGCAGGCCCGTGTGACATCATAGGCGCGTTCGGCCAGCGGCACTTCGATACGCTGCAAAAAGAGGCGCCGCGCCTGCTCGTAGTGCTGAAGTGCGGCGGCGGGGTCGTCCTCGCGGGCGGCTTCGCCATGCAAAAACGCGCATTCGGCCCGGTGAACGAGCAGCGTGCTGTTCTCTTGCACGCGCGCCAGGGCATAGCGCAGGCGGTCCAGGTCCTGCTCCCGCAGGGCCAGTTGGGCCTGCTGGAGGTAGGCCCGCGCCAGAAGCTCTGGTGCATTGGCCCAGGCTTTTTGGCAGACCTCCAACGGCACCCGTGCGGCTGCGTAGGCGCCCCGGTCCCCCAGGATTTTTGAGGTTTGGTAGGCCACCTCTGGATAGGTGAGGCGTGCATCGGGCGGCAGGGAGTTCCACGCATTCACCAGTAAATCGTGGGCTTCTCCGCCTGCCAGAAAGAAGTCGCGCGCCTGGTTTTCGAGATCATCCATCGAAATTGAGGTGTTCATAATAATCCCAGCCCTCCCTATTAACTTGTTATCCGATCTATTTAAGCGCAGTCCACCGATCCGTGCACCTATTCTAACCTGTTTGGGACTAAGGCTAAGGCGTACAATTTGACTAAATGGGAATCAGGCAACCTGCGTTGTGGTCAAGCGCTGCGTTCCCGGCGCCAAAGCCGGGGTTAGGG
Organism: Anaerolineae bacterium; assembly: GCA_012031655.1. Taxonomy (GTDB): domain Bacteria; phylum Chloroflexota; class Anaerolineae; order Aggregatilineales; family J027; genus JAAUUD01. Next base: position 15,801 of record JAAUUD010000007.1, read on the forward strand.
GGATGGGCAGGGCAAACAGAGAGTGGGGATGAACACCCCGGCACGGCGTGCACCTGGAGCCTGCTGGGGAAGGGCTCGCCTGCGGCCTACAGATCAATTGTGGGTTCTGGCAGCCACCTGGGTTGTTATCGGGTGGCAGGTTCGGTGGCAGCCCGCATCTGATGCACCATGTATTTTTTCACTGGGACGCCGCCAAGCACATGTTCTTCAATAATCTGCGCCAGGGCCTTTTTGTTTGGGCAGCGATACCACACGCCATCGGGATAGACGATCAGGATCGGGCCAATTTTGCAGGCCCCCAGGCAGCCCACCTGCGAGCGCTTGATGGTCACAGAGGCTTTGCCCAGGAGTTTTTTGGCTTCTTTGGCCAGCTCTTTCCCTTCGCAGTCGCCCCCCTCACAGAAAATCAGGTGGTGTGTGTAAGCTTTCATGGAACCCCCAGCGGCACCTTTGCGTGCATAACATGCCAACAGGGTATGCCGAACCGCTGCGGGCGTCTATAAACCACGGTCATTAGCGCTTCGTATAAAGTAGAAAAGCAAAGTTTAGTAGATGAGTAGAAGATTAAAACCGTTGGTTAACTTTTGCTGGGGCGGGCTGTTGAAGCGCCCCAGGCGGGGTTTGGGGCCAGCTTGACAGCCCCAATGAGGGGGTGTATGCTATATATAACCGACCGGTCAGTTATTTTTGAGGGCGCGATGCCTCGTCCCGATGTCAGTGAAGAACGGATTCCGCAAATTCTGGAGGCAGCGGCGCAGGTTTTCGGCCACTATGGGATCGATGGCGCCAGTATGGCGCAGGTGGCGGCAGCCAGCGGGGTCAGCAAGGCAACCGTTTATCACTATTTTGAGAGTAAAGAGGCACTTGTTCTGGCCCTGGTGCGGCGTCTATTCGAGGCAGACCAGGCGGAGCTCGAACGCCTGACCCAGGCTGAGGCGCCAGCCCTAGCCCGTTTGCGCGTCTATTGCCTGGAACTGGTGGCCCTGCTGGAAAGTCAGCGCGCCCTGACGCCGATCATGGCAGAATCCGCACCCATGCAGGCCGGATGCCCGCCATCCAGGCGGCGCTGCGCGACTCCTTCGAGCGCTATCAGCGTGCGTTTCAGGCGGTTATCCAGCAGGGCATCGCCCAGGGCGAGGTGCGCTCCTCGGTGGAGGCCAGCGCGGCGGCCCTGGCCCTCATTGCGCTTATCGAAGGCGCCATCCTGGTGGCTCAACATCTGGGCCAACCGCTGGATGAGACGATGAGCGCGGTTGTCGACACCTTTCTGGAGGGCTTGCGCGGCCAGCCCTCTTTTGCCCAAAAAGCGACCGACCCATGGCTTAACCATCAAGGAGGTTCCGATGCACAAGGCCCCCTAGCTGAAGCTGTTCCCATTCGCTGGGCTTATCCCAGCCCGCAAAACGCCCTGGACCGTTTTATTGGGCCGGGGGCAACCCGCGCCGAGGTGCTGCTGCAATTCCTGCCCACACTGGCCATTACGCTGGTTTTCCTGGGGGCGGCCATCCTCGATGGATGGGGCTGGTCGCCCCTCCAATTGGGGGTGGCCGGGTTGCTGACCCTGGATCTGGTCGGCGGCGTCATCACCAACGCCACCAGCAGCGCGAAGCGCTGGTACCACCGCGCCGGAGAGGGCAAGCGCCAGCACTGCCTGTTTGTGAGCATCCACATCGCGCAACTCACCCTGCTGATGGCCGTTTTTGACCCCGGCAACTGGACCTTTGTGCTGGGCGCTTATGGCTATCTGCTGCTGGCTGCGTGGCTCATCGTGCGGGCGCCGCTCTACCTTCAGCGCCCATTGGCCGGGCTGCTGTTGGTGATCAGCTTTTTTCTGTCGCTGGCGGTGCTCCCGGTGCCGCCGCATTTTGCGTGGTTTCTGCCCGTGTTTTATACCAAGCTGCTGAGCAGCCACCTGCTGCGAGAAGAACCCTACCGCCCGGCCTGGGAAGAAGCCAGCCAACCCCGCGCCCCGTTGGCCAACCTGCCGGGGCGAGAAGCTGAAAGCCTCGGCTGAAGGTCCTCTGCGCGCGCCGTTAGCCTCCGGGGTGGGGGTCGGCGCGCGTCACCCAACTGGGTTGTGGACCAACCTGTTGCCCCAGCAGCATGTTCAGTTGGGCAGCATGGCCCGCCATCTTGCTTCGGAGCGGCAAGGCGTTTCGACACAGACCATCCGCTACTATGAACGTATCGCGTTGCTACCGATTTAATCCGCTTGCGCGAAGGATTGGCACAACTACCCCATATCGGGCTGACCATGCCTGAAGACATCGAGATGAAACGCTGCGTTTTTCACCTGATTAAAAGCGGTTTACCAGAGGAGGAAGTTGCTGATGACAGAGACCCCAACATGCCCGCGCTGTGGCAAAAAGGGACACAGCGTGGATGGCGCAACCGTAAAGTCAATGCTGGCGGTCAGCCTGCGCCATGTTCAAGACATCCCCTATCGTTTTTGCGCCAGCCCGGATTGTGATGTGGTCTACTACAGCGACGATGGCGCACAGACCTTCACCACACATCAGGTGCGCGAACGTGTCTATCAGAAGGCCCCAGAAGCCGATGATGTGCTGATCTGCTACTGCTTCCAGCATACGCCGGCAGATATCCGCCAGCGCGTTGCGCAATCCACCCAGGCAACCCTCATTGACGACATTAATGCTGGGATTCATGCTGGGCAATGTGCCTGTGATTGGCGCAATCCACAGGGGAACTGCTGTCTGGGCAACGTGCGCCAGCTCGTCAAACAGGTAGAAGCGTCCACCATCACGAGTGAAGAGGAATAACGATGTCACTCAAGGAAGTTGGTATCGTGCGAACCGTTATTGCTGCATGGTGCTGCTTCACGCCAGTTCTCGTCATGCTGTTTGGTGCAGTCGGATTGAGCTGGTTGGCAGACTATCTGGATTATGGGCTCTTGCCTGCACTAATCGTCTTTGTGGGTATCGCCGTCTAAGCTGTCTGGCGTGAGTGTGCCGCCCTTCGGCAAGGAGAGGAAGGCTAATGGAATCTCGATTTGATACAGTGGTGATCGGTGTGGGGATGGCAGGCTTGACCGGTTTTTCAGCAAGTCAATTTGCATTTATACGCCACACGCTAGCCTAACTTCATAGCGGTTTGCATGGGGATTTGAAACCAGAACACTTGTGCTTATTTTGGTTTGCCCCTATAATGAAATTGATTGCATCATGCCATCAGCACCGCACAACTGTGACGCACAAAGAAAGGTATAGATGTATATGGCTAAGTTCGTGTTCGGAATGAACCAGTCTCTCGACGGCTACGTTGACCATATGGCGTTTGCGCCAAGCCCTGCGCTCTTTCGCTACTTCATCGAGGAGGCTCAGGGACAGGCGGGCAGTCTCTACGGTCGCCAGATGTATGAGATCATGCAGTATTGGGATGATGATCATGCTGAGTGGGATGCTGATGAACACGCTTTCGCGGCGGCATGGCGGAAACAGATAAAATGGGTTGCCTCGCGCACGCTGAAGTCGGTGGGTCCTAACGCTATTCTTCTTGAAGGGGATCTGGAGAGCGCTATCCGCAAGCTAAAGACCGAGCGCGACGGGGAGATCGAAGTTGCTGGGCCAAAGCTGGCGCACAGCCTCACCGAACTTGGTTTGATCGATGAGTATCGAATCTATCTCCACCCCGTCGTGCTGGGTCACGGCACGCCCTATTTCGCCGGTCCCCGTCCACCGCTCCGCCTGATGACGAATGACCCGGTTGGCGAGGATGTAATCCGGTTGGCCTACGTTCCTGCCTGATGATCAAGCTGCTCGGATAGCCCCACGATGATGCCTTCGGGTCCACGGATGTAGGCTAGCCGATACGTGTCTTCGAACTGCATTTCACCGATGATCTCAGACCCGTGAGCCCGCATTCGCGCAACGACCTCCTCGAGGTCATCGACGACGAGCATGACGCGACGAAAGCCCAACGTATTCACCGGCGCGTCGATGGGGCCGAACCGGACAGGATTGGGCGTGTGGAACTTGTCCAGCTCGATGCCACCGTGACCGTCGGGAGGCCGCATCATGGCGAGTGTGGCCCGCACATCCGCCAGCCCGATCAGCCTCCCGATCAAAGGCCCTTCGACTGTCGCCTCGCCTTCCAGCTCCATACCGAGTTCGATGAAAAACGCCTTAGCCGCCTCAAGGTCGTCAACAACGAGGAGAACGTTGTCCATCCGTAACAAATTACTTTTTGCGGCCATCTATGATCCTTTCAGGGTTGCTCGTATCTTTCCACCAGTCGTGCCGCCAATCAGTTGAACGCTAGTGGCAGCATATCAGTTATTTATTGTTGGGCTGAAAGACAAGCGCGATGGATCCAAAACTCAGCAATTTGCTTTCCACAAGTTTGACCGTCGTTGGGGGCATTCCGTCCAGGAAGAATCGCCTTCCCCTTCCGCTGATGAAGGGTTGGACTAAGAACCGGTACTCATCAATCAGACCTGTTCCCATCAGCGATTGAACCAGGGTCGCGCTGCCATCAATAATGATGTCTTTGCCTGGCTGCTGTTTTAGTTTGGTGATCTCCTCCACCACATTTCCGCTGATGATGCTGGAGTCTTCCCAAGGAGCACTCGTGAGCGTGTTCGAGACCACATATTTTTTCATGCCGTTAAGGATCGCACCCAGATCGCTGGTGGTATCCTTCGACCAGCCCGGCCAAAGCATTTCATAGGTCGTCCGCCCCAGTAGGTAGGTGTCGCCTCTCCGGTACTCTGCGGCAATGTACTCTAGCCTCTTCGCATAATCCACAGCAGACTCATCGGCAGGAGGCCACCAGAGACCCATCGTATCTGCGTCAAAGACACCATCCAGGGTAATCCACGCTTTTACCCAGAGCTTTCTCATGTGAGTTCTTCTGGCCTTTCTTGGACTATCATACTTTAACAACCTGTCCAATTTCAGGGGTTCAGTACAGGGCTAGGGTCTCGGGCGATGGCGGCTGGGGTTATTCTTCGGGCGGGGGGGGGTCCGCTTGCGCCTCCGGGGGCGGTTCTGCCGGGGTCTGGGCCAGCTTTTTGAGCGTGCGCCGCACGGTCTCATCGCTGATGTACGGCACCACCTGCATTTCGATCAGTTTATCGGCCAGCAGTTGATAGGTCCAGCGCGGGCGGCCTTCCGGGGCGGGGCTGCTGGCCAGCGCCAGCAGCGCGGCTTCCTGTTCTGCGTTCAACATCCGCTGGCTACCGTAGCGCTGGCGGTCTTCCAGGCGTTTGGTTTTGGCCCAGCGTTCGCGCGTGGTGGCCACGGTCAGCGGATCGCAACCCAGCAGCAAACAAATCTCCCTGTCCGAAAGCCCGTCCTCGCTCCAGAGCAAAATTCGCGCCCGGCGGACGATGTGCGCCGGGCGCTCGCCTGCCTGCACAATCTCATGCAGCTGGTTACGTTCGGCCTGGGTCAGGCGCACCGGAAATTTTTGCTGCCCCATGGCATCCCTCTTTCGCGGTTTTTGGGTGTGGCCGGCTGCTCCCAGGGGAGCCCCTGCGCTTTTCGAGACTATACAGGATTTTGCCGGGACCTGCCAGGTGACCCTGGCATAGACCGACCGAGGGTGAGGACCTGCGCGGTGCCCCGGGCTGGCGCAATTTCCGCCACTCGGTGACTCGAGATTGGGGCGCGGCTCCGCTACAATAGGGTTATGCCCGCACCGATCCTGACCACCAAGCTGCACCTGCCGCCCGCGCGCTCCGCAGGGTCCAGCGACCGCGCCTGCTGGCGCAGTTGCAAAGCGGCCTCCAGCGCAAACTCACCCTGATCTCTGCCCCGGCGGGCTCCGGCAAAACGACCCTGCTCAGCGCCTGGTTGGCGCAGTGTGCCTGCCCGGTTGCCTGGCTCTCGCTGGATGAGCGCGACGGCGACCCCTTGCGCTTTGTGGCCTATTGTGTGGCCGCCCTCCAGACCATTGACCCCGAGATTGGCCAGGTGATTACGCAGGCCAGCGGGAGCAGCCAGCCGCCCCCCGCTGGAGGCACTCCTGACGGCGCTCCTGAACGACCTGGCCGCGTTGCCTGGCGATTGCCTGCTGGTGCTGGATGATTATCACAGCCTGGAATCGCCAGCGGTGGACCAGGCCCTGGCGTTTATGCTGGACCACCTGCCGCCGCAATTGCACCTGGTGATTGCCACGCGCGAGAATCCGCAATTGCCGCTGGCCCGGTTGCGCGCACGCGGCCACCTCACCGAACTTCGCGCCGCTGATCTGCGCTTTACGCCGCAGGAGGCCGCCGAGTTCCTGAACCGGGTGATGGGCCTGGCGCTGGCTCCCGAAGATGTGGCCGCGCTGGAAAGCCGCACCGAAGGGTGGATCGCCGGGTTGCAGCTTGCCGCACTCTCGTTACAGGGCCGGGCAGACCGCGCCGAGTTTATCCGGGCGTTTACAGGCAGCCATCGCTTTGTGCTGGATTATCTGGTGGAAGAAGTGCTGGCGCGCCAACCGCAGCCGGTGCGCGATTTTCTGCTGAAAACTGCCATCCTGGGCCGCCTGAACGGCGACCTGTGCGATGCGGTGCTGCAACAGCCGGGCAGCCAGGCCATGCTCGAGGCCCTGGAGCAGGGGAACTTGTTCCTGGTGGCGCTGGATGATAAGCGCCACTGGTACCGCTATCATCATCTGTTTGGGGCGGCGCTGCATAACGACCTTCAGCGCCAGCACCCCGCCGCCCTGCACGCGCTGCACTTGCGGGCCAGTCGGTGGTTTGCGCAGCACGACCTGCCATACGAGGCCATTCATCATGCCCTGGCCGCGCCGGATTTTGAACACGCCGCTGACCTGCTGGAACGGGTGTGGCTGGGCATGGATGAGTTCTACCAGACGCCGACCTGGCTGGCCTGGGCCAGGGCCCTGCCAGAGCAGGTGATCCTGAACCGGCCCATTTTGTGCCTGGGCTATGGGCGTAGCCTGGCCTACGCCGGGCAACTGGAGCTGGCTGACGCATGGTTGCGGGTTGCAGAGCGCTGGCTACACGCCCCAGAGGGCGACCAGGCCACAATGCGCGTGGCCGAAGCACGGCTTTTTGCGTGGCTACCGGCCATGCTGCAATGCTCCTGGACCTACAACGCCCTGGCGCGGGGCGATATCCCAGCGACCCTGGCGCACGCCCAACATGCGCTGCGGGTGTGGCCGAAGACGACGTGCTGAGCAACATTCAGGCGCAGGCGCTTTCTGGCCTGGCCTACTGGACCCAGGCGACCTGCCGCCGCGAACCAGACCTTCAGCACGTTCCTGGAGCGAATGCCGCGCCTGGGGCGTGTTTCGGATTCAGTAGAGCTGGTTTTCATCGTCGCGGACATTCGCAGCACGCTGGGGCAGCTCCACGCCGCATACCAGGCCTATCAGAATGCCTTTCGCTTGCTAGCGGACCTGGGCAACCCGGTGGTGATGGGCCTGGAGGACCTGCACCGGGGCGTGAGCGACCTCTACCGCGAGTGGAACCGCCTGGACCAGGCCGAAGATCATCTGCTGGCGGCGGAAGAACTCAGCGACCAATTGATCCTCATGCCCGATTGGCGGCACCGCCTGAGCGTCTCGTGGGCGCGGCTCAAGATGACGCAAGGCGACCTGGAGGCGGCCCTGGGCTGGCTGGACCACGCCGAACAACACTACATGCGAACGCCTTTGCCAGTGCTGCGTTCTTTTGAAGCGTGGCGGGCGCGGGTCTGGATGCGGCAGGGTGCGCTGGATGCGGCCCAGGATTGGGTTGCCCGGCATGGCCTGACCGACGCGGGCGAAATCACCTACCGGCGCGAGTTTGACCTGATCACACTGGCTCGCTTGTGGTTGGCGCGGGGGATTGCTGACCCCGGGGAGGCCGCCTGGTCCCGGTTGCACGCGCTACTGGCGCGCCTGTTGCACGCTGCGCAGGCAGGCGGCAGGCTGGGCAGTGCCATAGAAATCCTGGTTATGAGGGCGCTGGCGCAGGTGGCCGAAGGCGACCCCCCTGGCGCGCTGGAACCCTTGCGGCAGGCCCTCGACCTGGCGGAGCCCTCTGGTTACCTGCGCCTGTTTGTGGATGAGGGGCTGCCTATGCAAATGCTGCTGGGCGAGGCTGTCAAACAAGGGCGTGCTACGGCCTATATGCGCCGCTTGCTGGCGGCCTTTAGCGCCGCCCCGGACCAACCAGGCGCCCCGCAACCGCTCAGCGAACCCCTCACCGAGCGCGAGCTGGAAGTGCTCCGCCTGTTGGCCACGGACCAGAGCGGGCCAGAAATCGCCCGCCATCTGATCATCTCTCTGAGCACACTCCGCACCCACATCCGCAACATCTATGGCAAGCTGGGCGTCAACAGTCGGCGCGCGGCGGTGCGGCGCACCAGCGAACTCACCCTGCGCTGAGCGACCCCTCGGCCCTGCCTCCGGTAAATCATCACCAGATCATCACATCGGATGACGACGGTAGGCCCTGCCTGGGCGTATCCTGAAGGCATATCAAACGCCGCGCAGCTGCGCGCTCTGAAGGATGACCGGAAGGTGACGCATGAACGCTAGCCCGCTATCAGCAGCCTATCGCATCCGCGTGCAGGGCCACCTTGGCGCGTCCACAGCGGCCCGCTTCCCCGGGATGGCCATCTGTTTCATCGCAAACGGCCAGACAGACCTCACCGGGACGCTGGCGGACCAGGCCGCTCTGCATGGCGTGCTGCGGACGATCCGAGATTGTGGGCTGGAGCTGCTGTCCGTTAATCGCCTTGAACCCAACGAAGCGCAAGAAGGAGCATAACCCCATGAATCAAGCCAAGATGCAGGCGGTGGTCTACACCCAATATGGCCCGCCGGAGGTGCTAAAGCTGCAAACGGTGCCCATTCCCACCCCCAAGGATGACGAGGTGCTGATCAAGGTCCACGCGGCCACCGTGACCGCTGGCGATGTGAACCTGCGTGGCTTTACCTTTGTGCCGGATGACATGAAGCTGCTGCCGCGCCTGGCTTTCGGTTTACGCAGGCCCCGCCAGCCCATCCTGGGCACCGAGGTCGCCGGGGAGGTGGTGGCGGTTGGCCAGGCTGTGCAACGCTTTGCCGTGGGGGATGCCGTTTTTGGCATTGGGTCGTCGCGCCTGGGGGCCTATGCCGAATATGTCACCCGCAAAGCCACGGGCGCGCTGGCAACAATCCCGGCGGGCCTGAGCTACACCGAGGCCGCCGCCGTGCCCTTTGGTGCCAGTACTGCGTTGTATTTCCTCCAGCAGCGCGCCAACGTCCAACCTGGGCAGCAGGTGCTGGTCAACGGCGCTTCGGGCGGGGTGGGGAGCTACGCGGTGCAGATTGCGAAAGCGCTGGGCGCGGAGGTGACCGCCGTTTGCAGCACGCATAACCTGGACCTGGTGCGTGGCCTGGGTGCCGACCACGTTATCGACTACACCCACGAGGACTTTACGCAGCGCACGGCCACCTACGACATCATCCTGGACACAGTGATGGGCGCGCTGCGCTTTGCCGACTGCAAAAATGCCCTCAGGCCAGGTGGGCGCTATCTGGCGGTGGCAGGCGGCCTGCGCGAGATGCTGCAATCGGTCTGGAACAAGCAGGTGGTTACGGGTACACCCAGGGAAGACGCGGCAGGCATGGCGGCCCTGCAAGCGATGTTACAAACCGGGCAGATTAAGCCCCTGATTGACCGCTGCTATCCGCTGGCCGAAACCGCCGAAGCGCACCGCTATGTAGAGACGCGACGCAAACGTGGCAGCGTGGTGATCAACGTCACCTGAAGCGGCCAGGGGAAGCGCAGACGGCCCCAGGGTTGGGGCCGTCCGCTTTGGTGCGCTGCTCTGCGGCGCTGTTAAGCCTGGTTGTAGGCGTGCTGCAGGGCGTCCACTTCAATCTTTTGCATTTGCAGCATGGCTTGCATCACGGCCTGGGCGCGGGCGGGGTCTGGGTCGCTCAGCAGTTCGCCCAGCGCACGCGGCACAATCTGCCAGGAGAGGCCAAAGCGGTCCTTCAGCCAGCCACATTGGCTGGGTTCGCCGCCCTCAGTGAGTTGCTCCCACAGGTGGTCGACCTCGGCCTGGTCTTCGCAGTGCACATACAGGGAAAACGCTTCGGTGGGGCGGAACTGTGGCCCGCCATTGAGCAGCATCAAGGGCTGGCCAGCCAGCTCAAGGACGGCCATGAACAGGCTGCCCTCGGGGCAGGGCCACCGGGGCCGTGCCGGTCCATGTTCAAGACCCGAGAATCCGGGAAGATGCGCGTGTAGAACTCGACGGCGGCTTCGGCGTTGTCATCAAACCAGAGAAAGGGCGTAATCTTTTGCATGGGGCCTCCTGGCTGTGTGCTGTGGATCGTCACATGCTCTTATAATAGATCAAATGTACAATTCTGGCAAGCACTTTTGTTCTATCAGCTGGCGACGGCGCCTGGAGTTTCCGCGCGCTTCAGGGGGATGCAGCAGGGGTCAGGGCTACTGGGGGAGTTCCAGGGCCGAGGCTACGGCCTGGAATTCCCCGGTGTAGCGGGTTTCCCACGCCAGGCGCGGGCGCAGGATGTCAACCAGATTGTGGCCATAGTCGCCGCGTACCGAGGTGCCCAGCCCTTTATCAATCGCGCGCAGGGCCAGGGCGTCTTCAATGATGGCCATCGAGCGCTTTTTGCCCCCCAGAGAGGTCGCCAATTGGACGGTTACGGTATAGCTGTTCTCTGAAAAAAGGTGGGCTGGGATGGTCACGCTGGCGTAGTATAAGCCGGTTTCTGTGTAGGTTGTCTCTGTCGGTTCCAGGCTATTGAAGGCACACACCCCCTGCGTATACACGGACACCAGGCAGCGAAAGCGGGCGCTCGGCTTCAGCACCACGAACCCCAGACGAATGCAGACCGATTCTTCTACATTGACCGCTTTAACAGGGTTGCCCTCTGCATTGAGCGCCTCAACCGAAATCAGGCGAACTTCATCGTTGCCGGGGGCGCGTTCCAGGTCGCTCCAATCGAAGTGCTCTTTGGTGAGCAGCGATGCGCTGGTGTATTCGCCCACCACTGGTCGGTGGAGGCATCCATGCGTAGCCGCCCATGGTCCAACCAGATGCTGCGCGGGCACAGACGGGTGGTCGCCGCCAGATTGTGCGAGACAAAGAGCACGGTCCGGCCTTCTTCCTGGGTCAGGTCTTGCATTTTGCCCAGGCACTTTTGCTGAAAAGCCAGGTCTCCCACCGAAAGCACCTCATCCACCAGCAGGATTTCGGCCCGCAAATGGGCCGCCACTGCAAAACCCAGGCGCACCCGCATCCCGCTGGAATAGCGCTTGACGGGGGTATCGATGTAATCATCTGGAACGCCGGAAAAAGCCACAATCGCATCAAAGCTTTCACGGATTTCCTGGGTGGTCATGCCCAGGATGCTGCCATTCAGATAGACATTCTCGCGCCCGGTGAGTTCGGGGTGAAAGCCGGTGCCCACCTCAATGAGCGAAGCCATGCGCCCCCGCCCCCGTACCACGCCCTCTGTGGGTTCGGTAATGCGCGAGAGGATCTTGAGCAAGGTGCTCTTCCCGGCGCCATTGTGCCCGATGATGCCCACCACCTCGCCCGGATGCACGGTGAACGAGATATCACGCAAGGCCCAGAATTCGCGGCTGGCATAGGACGGCAACTGATATTTAAGCAAGGAACGGGTGCGCTGGAGCGGCGCGCGGAGCATATCCATCATCATCTGGCGTGCGGACTGCTGTTGGTTCTGGACTTCGCCTGTGTAGTAGCGCTTGCTGACCCCTTCAACCACCAGTGATGGTCTGCTCATTAAGCCTTTTCCTTACTCCTGTGTATGGGCGGTGCTTGCCAGGTAACGGAACAAAAGTTGTACTTCCCTGGGGTCAGAACAGTGCATCCAGGCAAGCCGATGGAGGTGCTTTATGATGCTCAAGCTATGCAGGCCATGCGACAATTGTGATTAACGATTTTCCTGCACTGTACTTCAAATATGTACAGTCCAATGCGCCTAGTCTATAATCGCAGTTTGCTTCTGTCAATTCAAAAAGGTTGATGCAGGGTGGCCGCTCCCGGTATGGCAAGTTCACAGACAACCCATGACGAATGGGTGATCCAGGCCCATCACGGCTGGCGGGGCCTGAACCTGGGCGAAGTCTGGCGCTATCGTCACATGGTCTACCTGCTGATGTGGCGCAACATTACTGTAGGCTATAAGCAGTCCATCCTGGGGCCGTTCTGGCTCATCATCAACAACATCTTTCTGGTGGTGGTTAACACCCTCATCTTTGGCGTGATTGCGGACATCGACACGGGCGAGGTCGCCTATCCGCTGTTTAACTTCATCGGCATCATCCCCATGACCCTCTTCACCAGCTTACTGGGGAGTTCCACCGCCAGCGCACTGAACAACCGGGCCTTCATCGAGAAAATCTACGTGCCGCGCCTGGCCTTCCCCATCATTGGCATGTCCGGCGGCTTGATGGGTCTGTTTTCTCTAGCCTGCTGCTGCCTTTTATGCTGGTTTTCTACGAGCACCCGCTGAGCTGGCGCATCGTGACCCTGCCCTTTTTTCTGCTGATTGCCATGAGCACCGGCATGGGGGTGGGGATGTGGTTTGCGCCCTTGCAGGTGCGCTTTCGGGATATGGGGCAGGTGGTTGGTTACATCAGCCGCATCTGGTATTACATGACGCCCGTCATTTACCCCCGCTCGGCGTTGCCCCAACCGCTGGACCAGATCATCCTGTTTAACCCCATCACCACGGTGGTGGAGGGCTTCCGCTGGGCCTTGGTGGACGGGCAGCCACCGTCGGTTCCCATGCTGGTCCTAAGCATGGTGATCAGCTTTGGGCTGTTGCTGACTGGCGCCCTGTACTTTCGGCGCCACGAAGCCACCTTTGCGGACCTGGCCTAGCTCGCGCGCTGGTTGGCTAGCTTGTGGGCAGAAGAGCCAACCCCAGGGCTGTCTCCCCAAGCAGGCGCCAGCTCCGCTTCGATGGCCACCATCGGCCCGACGAACATCAGCGCCACGGCGATCACGGCGCGGCCCGGATGCCTGCATCGATGCCGTGGGCATGGAGGCACACGGCGAGGGCATTGGCTATGCAGTGGATGGTGTGAAGCAGACTTTGCGCATCCACACGGACCGGGGTACGGCCCTGCCTGAGGCCATTGTGGCCTGCCGCAAAGGGGGCACCTTCTCTATCCTGGGTGTGTATGGCGTGCTGGATAGCTTTCCGTTGGGCGTCATCATGAACCGGGGCCTGACCGTCCGCACCGCACAGCAACACGGCCAGAAGTACTTGCCGCGCCTGCTGGAGCATGCCCAGGCCGGGGAGTGGGACCCCACCTTTCTGGTGACGCGGCGCTTCTCGCTGGAAGAAGCGCCGCGTGGCTACGAGATGTTCAAAACCAAGGAAGACGGCTGCGTGCGCGCGGTCTTTGTCCCCTGAACCATCCTGCCTGGCGCGGGCTTGTTGCTGGCCCGTGCCATCGCTACAATACAAGCGCTGTTAGTGAGAGGGCCGCAGCGATCTTTATTCAACGGAACTGGGTGCAAGGGGGCTTTAGTGCCGCCTGCCTGATCCTGATCTTTAATCTGCTGTTCACTGGCAATGCAGCCACCAACGCTGCTGTCTTCAGTGGAACCCGTTTGTTGGCTCTGGTGGGGCTGGCCCTGCTGTTGCTGAGCGGCAACTTTCTGGCCCGCTGGTTGCCAGCGCGCTGGCAGCTTCCCCTGCTGGCCTATCATGGGGTGTTGCTGGCCCTGACGGGGTGGGTCGCCAGCCTGTTTTACCTCAATTGGTCCGCTTATCCCTTGCGGACACCCATAGAACGGTTTGCGCTCTTCCTGAGTAGTGCTGTGATCTGGGGCGCGTGGGTGCTGGCGGCTGAGGATCGGCGGCGCCTGGTGATGCGAGCCACGCCGTGGGTGGGTCTTGTTGGCATCTCGCTGTTCTCGGTGGAAGCAGGCTTGCGCGCTTACCTCGCCGAGGACCTTAGCGTGGCGGAAACTGCACCCTACCGCGTTAATCGGCCTAATCTTGCCCTGCAATTTGAGGCACAGGAAGGGGTGTTGCCGGGCGTGGAAGGGCGGACACGCTTTTCCACCGATGCGCTTGGGCTTCGGGGCAGTGCGCTCCCGGAAGCAGGAGACGCGCTTCGCATCCTGGCTATTGGAGGCAGCACCACGGAATCGCTCTATGTGGATGATGCCGACGCCTGGCCGCACCGCCTGGAGCGGATCGCACAAGCGGAAGGACAGGCCGTGTGGGTGGGCAATGCGGGGCGCTCTGGCCACAACAGCCTGCATCATTTTGTGACCCTCTATTATATCGCGCCACAGATTGCCGCAGACGTGGTCCTGATGCTGGTTGGCGTCAATGACATGACGCCTTTTCTGCGCTCAGGAAATGCGCAGGCGATGCCGCTGATTACCGAGGTGACGCGCTTGCCCGGTGCGATGGATGGGCTGGCCAGCCGAACATTTTACGCAGACCCCGCCACCCAGGAGCGCCTCACGGACCTGGATGGCGCCTGGCCTTGCTGGAATATCCGTTGGACTGGCTCGCGGGATCGGATGAACTGGCTGAAGCAGAAGGGGCGCAGGGGGTGCAGGTTGCGGCACAAGGCTACGCGGAGCGACGGCTTGCCTGGCAGCAGGCCCCGCTGGAACTGGAAAACATGCCGCAAGACCTGCCCACCGCCCTGGGGCGCTATCGCCAAAACCTGATAGCCCTGGTAGAAGAAGCCGCCCGGCTGGACGTTAGGCTGGTTTTTGTGACGCAACCAGCGGTCTGGTCGCCAGCGCTGCCCGAGGTTTTCTGGCACAACCTCTGGTTGATGTACAAGGGAAGTCGGGATACGCCGTATGGGCGCTATTCCCCGGCGATCTCTGCGGACCTGATGACCGCCTACAACGGGGTGGTCCTGGATGTTTGCCAGGCGTACACGCTGGTTTGTGTGGATGCCAGCGCCCTCAATGGCGAAGTTGCTTACTTTTATGACGATGTTCATCTGAATAGCGCTGGGTCGCATGCGCTCGCGGCGGTGATCTGGCAGACGCTTGAGCCAGTTCTGGCAACTGAAAAGGCCGGGTGAAGCGGCGCAGGTTGCCTATCGAGTGCCTGGGGATGCTTGGCGCGCTTGTGGTTGGCGAACCGGGTCACCTTTTGGCCTAAAGCGGCGCTAGTCCCCGGCGGGCAGCAGCAGGTTAAGCAAGGGGTTGGGGAAGCGCCGCACCAGCGTCAGCGCAAAGAAAGTCTCGACCAGGCCCGGCAACGCGGCCACCTCCACCAGCCAGCCCGCGTCCAGTTCATCTTTGACCACAATCGGCGGCACCACCGCCAGCCCGCGATGTTCCCGGGCCACCAGCCGCAACATGGCCATGTCGTCCACCTCCGCCACGATGTGCGGACGCAGCCCCAGGCGGCTCACCAGCGCATCAAAGCCACTACGGATGCTCGATTCTGGCGCCGGGACCACCAGCGGCTCGTTTGCCAGCAGTACCTCTAGCGGGAGGTGCCCCCGCGCGGGCACCGGATGCCCGATCAGGCTCACGGCTTGTGTGTCGATGGCATGGGCCACCCAGCGCGTCCCCGCCTCGCGCAGCGGAACCGCATTCGAGAGCACCACATCCCAATTGATAGGCTTCCAGGCTATGGAGCAGTTCATCCAGCCGCCCGGAACGCATCACCACCTCGACCCCCTCCGCCGCCAGCGAAGGCGCCAGAAATTGCAATTGAAAGTTGCGCGAGAGCGTGGCCAGCGCACCCACGCGCAACCCCTGCCGCCGGGGCTGTTCCAGCTCGCCCAGTGTGCCCAGCAATTCCTCGCCCGTGGAAAAGATCGCGTCGGCAAAGTCCAGCGCGATCCGCCCGGCTTCCGTCAGGACCAGCCGGCGGCCTGTGCGCTCAAAAAGCGGCTGGCCCAGAAAGCCCTCCAGGGCGCTGATCTGCATGGAAAGTGCCGACTGTGACAGGTTGATTTTCTGCGCGGCGCGTGTCAGGTTGCCCTCGTGGGCCACGATCCAGAAGTAGCGCAGGTGGTGGTAGTTGAGCATCGCCTTATTCTACAAAACAGAACGATAATGTCAAAAGCCTATATTTTTCAGATCGATAGGCGTATGGTACCCTAGGGGTCTTCCTGAACAAGCGGAGATGGACGTGCGCTATGGATGGTGTAACCACAACTTCCCTGGTGTTGCTGGCCTATCTGGCGCCGCTGGCGCTGGTCCTGCTGCCCTATAGCGGTGGGCGCTCGCCCGTGGCGGTCTTTCAGCGGAGCCGCTGGGCGGCTTTTGGGGCGCTGGGGCTGGCGCTGCTAGCGGGCCTGGCTGTGTTGACCTCCGGCCCTTTGCGCAGCCCGTTGCTGGGCCTGGGTGGGGTGGGGCTGGTGCTGCGCCTGGATGCCCTGAGCGTGATCCTGGTTGGACTGGTGGCCTTTCTGGGCGTTTTGCTGGTGCAGTTCAGCCGCAATTACCTGGATGGCGACCCGCGCCAGGCGATCTTTTTGCGCCGACTGGCCCTGACCCTGGCGTCTGTGCTGTTCTTCGTGACAGCCGGCACCTGGGGCAGTTGGTGCTGGGTTGGGTGGGGACCAGCCTGGCGCTGCATCAACTGCTGGTGTTCTACCCCGGAGCGCGCGCGGCCACCCTGGCGGCCCGCAAAAAGTTCCTGGCGGCGCGGCTGGGCGACCTGGCCTTGATGGCGGCGG
>JAAUUD010000159.1 GCA_012031655.1 Anaerolineae bacterium
AGGCGTGGTGGTGCCCATCGACTGAGGCTTTAGCGCCTACAGTGGCGTTTAGGGGCGCGGGCACCCCAGCGCCCGGAAGGCCGCCAGCGCTTGCACCAGAGAATAGGGCGGCGGGGCGGCTTGCCCAGCGCCCAGGCTGGCCTCTAGCAAGCCCTGGGCACGGACGCGTGTTTCGTGCCAGGTGGCGTGGTGCTGAATCACCAGGCGCAGGGTGGCCTGAGCTGGCTCTGGGGTGCTGGTGTGCAGCATCCAGCGGGCCGCGCCCACCAGGTGCCGCATGAGCAGCATGATTGAGCGGGCTTCTTCGGCCAGCTCCAGGGATTGGCAGAAATGCTGATGTGCCAGCGCAAGCTCGCCTTGGTCCAGCAAGGTTTCGCCCTGCGCATACTGGCTGGCAGCCTGGCCCCAGATGTTGTGCGGGAGCAAATCTGGGGCTTCTTGCGCCAGTGCCAGCGCTCCCTCCAGGTCCCCTTGCAGGCGTTGATGATGGCTACGGGCCAGCTTGAGCCACCCCAGCACGCTCCGATGCCTTGGCTCGCGGGCATTGAATAATAGCCGCTCGGCTGCATCGTAGTGGGGTGTGGCTGCGGCAAGCTGGCCCTGCCACAGCGCCAGATCACCCAGGGCCATGGTGCCATAGGTAGCCAGTTGCAGGTTGCCCCAGAATTCAGCTTCTTGCACACCTTGCCGGGCTAAGGTCTCTGCTTCGGCGTAGCGCCCTTGCAGGGCCACCAGGTCCGCCAGCCGAATCTGGATATAGCTCACGTCTTCGCGATCTCCGACGCGCTCAGCCAGCGGTAGGGCTTCACGATAGTGCCGCTCGGCACTGGGATAATAGCCAGCCGTGTAGGCCACTTCGCCCAGCATTTGCAGGGCGTTTTCTTCGCCCTTCAGGTCCCCGATGCGCTGACTCAGCAGGCGGCTTTCCGTGAAGTATTGCAGGGAAAGGTCGTAGTTGCGCTGTTGATGTTCCAGGTTGGCCAGGCTTCGTAGCGCTTGCGCCAGGCCCCAGGGATCTTGCTCGGCCTGCGCGGTGTGCAGAACGCGCTCCAGCCACAGGCGCGAGGCCGCCTCCAGGCTCTGATGATGCACAGCTGAGGGAATCTGCGCAGCAATTGCCCGTTCCAGCCAGACCCGCGCCGTGCTGTAATCAATGTGCGGCCAGATGAACAGGTTGCCCAGGTTGCTGAGGGTAAAGAGCGGGGCGCGCTGCCAGTCCTGCTCAAAAATGACACAGGCGCGTTCCAGAGATGCCCAGGAGCGGGGAAAGTTGCGCAAAGAAGCCGCTATTCCAGCATCCATGGCATACAGTTCGCCCAGGGTGGCGGTCTCCTGAGGGGCTTTGGCCTGCCCTTCCAGAGCCTGCAAGGTAAAGTCCAGCAGCCGTTGGGCTTCGGCAGAACGCGGACGCATCCAGAAGTAGAGCGCCATCACCCGGCAAATTTGCTGAACAGCGCGAAAATCCGCCTGGAGGGCGGCCCAGGTCCAGGCCAGGCGGATGTTCTCGGCTTCTGTTTCGATGGCATCCAGCCCGCCAATCTGGTCCTGCCCCTTGAGCGCGACCTCTTGCGCGGCTACATAGCGTGCAAAGGTGTTCATGTGGCGGGTGTGGGTCGCAAATTGGCGCTGGCGGTCCGCCTGGAGCTTTTCTTCGGCGTACTGGCGGATCAACTCGTGCAGCACAAAGCGCCCATTTTCGGCCCGCGCCCGCGTTACCAGGGATTTGCTGATGAAGGTGGAAAGGTCCTGCAAAGATGCGTTGGCAACCTCCCGTGCGGCCTCGCGGCTGAAGCCCGCCGGAAAAATGGCCAGGTCTGCTAGCATCCCCTGTTCCGCAGGCGAAAGCTGCGCCCAGGAGGACTCAAAAACAGCACGCAAGCTCTGGTGCCGGGGGGGCAGATTGCGCGTGTTGTTGCTCAAGAAGTCCAGCGAACGCGCGATCTCCTGGGCGATTTCCGCCGGTTCGAGCAGGTTTAGCCAGGCGGCGGCCAGTTCTAGGCCCAGCGGCATCCCGTCCACCAGTTGGCAAATCCGCACCACAGCGGCGCGGTTGCTTTCATCCAGGCTAAAAGCCCGGGCGCAGGCGCCTGGCGCTACTCAGGAAGAGCTGCACTGCGCCTGCATCTTCCGCCGCACCGCCCGCCGCAGGTAGCCCCAGCCCCTCCAGCCGAAAAACCCACTCTTCTTGCAGGTGGAGCTGCTCGCGGGAGGTTACCACCAGCTTGACCCCGGCAGCCTGGCGCAGCCAATCGGCCAGCAAAGGGGCGCTGTTCACCAGTTGCTCAAAATTATCCAGCACCAGCAGCAGGCGCTTCTGGCGCAGATAGGCCAGCAACTCTGTGTGCAGGTCAGCATCAGCACGGCTGCGAATCTGGAGCGTAGCGGCCAGGACACTCACCAGATATTCCGGCGCATGCACCGAGGTCAGCGAGATAAAGAACGTGCCATCTGCAAAATGCCCCTGGAGGCAATGCGCCAGGTGCAAACCCAGCCGCGTTTTACCCATCCCACCTGGCCCCAGGATGGTCACCAGACGGCAGGCGGGGTCCAGCAGCAAGTGTTCCAGGGCGGCAGTTTCCTCCTCGCGGCTGATCAGCGGCGTAGGGGCTTCTGGGCAAGGGTGTGGGGTGCGCTTCTGGCGCAGGCGCCAGCGCCCTGGATGGCGCCTGCGGGCGCGCTGAGGCTGCCACCTCCCCGCCAGGATTGCTTCGTAAAGCTGTGTGGTCTGTGCGTCGGGTTGGGTGCCCAGTTCCGCCCACAAGAGCGCCGCGCAGGTCTGGTATTGCCGCAGGGCCGCAGCCCGTTGGTCTGCCCAGGCATAGAGTTGCATCAAAAGCGCGGTGCGCGGCTTCGTCCAGGCTATCCAGGGCTGCCCAGCTTTGGGCATGGCGTAGCGCCGCCTCAAAAGCACCCGCCTGGCTATGCCCCTCGACCAGCGCCTCCAGCACGCGCCGCATCGCCTGCCAGAAGTACTCCGCGTTGCGTTGCTGCCAGTCGTCAAAGGCGGGCGCATCGTAGAGGGTAAAACCTTCCATAAAGCGCCCCCGGTAGCGGGCAGCGGCTTGTTCCAGGGCGCCCAGGTAGGTTGGGGCGCTGGGGTCTTGCCAGGCCAGATGCGCCTGCTGTTCAAAAGCCAGGGCATCGACCTCCAGCGGGAAGGCCGGGTTGCGCCACAGCAGGTCTTGCTCGCTGGCTACCCACTCATTGCCCAGCACCTTGTTGATGGTCCACAACGCGTTACGCAGGTAAGCGGCGGCGCGGCTTTCGTCCGAATCCGGAAAGAACACCGCACACAGGGCCTCGCGCGTGTGGGGGCGCTCGCTGAGCAACAGATAGGCGAGCAACGCCAGGGCTTTGCGGCGCTCTAACTTGAGCGGTTGCTCTCCCTGCAAAAGCTGCGGGGAGCCGAGCAGATGAATGCGGTGCATGGGTTCTCCCCCTTCAAGCGCAGTTCCAAGGCTCTGCCTAATCTTACCACGGGATGCGACTCAAAAACTGAGACGGCTTTGAGACGCCAGCGCCCATGTTGCTGTGACGGCGCCCCGCTATTCTCCGGTCAGATGAAAGACAGAGGTGCAGCCATGACGATGCAAGTAAGACTCTCTAGCATGATGACCGAACGCATGGGGGTGCAGGACCGCACCGACGAAACCGCCCGGCGCCTGTTTGACCGCAGCCTGGCCAAAGCACAATTCAAGCGTCTGGCCGCCAGGGTCACCGGCACGCCGCGCCACCTGCGTAGCCTGGCCGAAGATGCCCGCCAGAGCGGTCATCGGCGCACGCTGGGCAGCCAGATCGTCCCGCTGGAGGCGATCCAGGGCAGTGTAGACAAAGCGCAGGACTTCGACGCGGACTTCCACCCTCTGCACGAAGCCACCAAGGAGCGCTGGGTGAGCGTGGCAACGGCCTTGCGCCGGGGCATCACCCTGCCGCAGGTGGAGCTCATCCGCGTAGGAGAACGCTACTACGTGGTGGATGGACACCATCGGGTTTCGGCTTCGCGGGCGCTGGGTTTTGGCCATATTGATGCGCTCGTCATCGAATGGACGCTGGCCTAAGGGCTGGCGTCCTTCTTTTTCCTCCTGGCCTCCTCCTGTTTGCGCTTTTCTCCCCAACCTTCGGCCTGACAGCCCCCTACCGCATCCGCTACAATATAGCTTCCTCCCATCTCAAAGCAGTAAGGGCGCGTTTGATGATTGCTGTTCTCCACCACTCCCGGCTCAAGACCGTTTCCCGTCGTCACCCCTGGATTTTTTCGCGGGCGATCCGGCGCTTTTCAGATACGCCGCATTCTGGAGATGTGGTCACGCTGGTGGATGAGCAAGAACGCTTTCTGGCGCGTGGCCTGTGGAGCACCCAATCCGAGATTCGCTTGCGCGTGTTGACCTGGGATGACGAACCGATCGACGAAACCTTCTGGCGCGGTCGCATTCAGCAAGCGCTCGACCTGCGCGGCCCGGTCCCGCCCGGCCAGGCGCGCCGCCTCATCAATGCAGAAAATGACTACCTGCCCGGGCTGGTGGTGGATCAATATGGCGAGTGGCTGGTGTTGCAGGCGCTCACCGCCGGGATGGAGGCGCACAAAGATATGCTTAGCGCCATCCTGGGCGACATGCTGCGCCCGCGCGGCATTTACGAACGCAGCGATGTGGATATACGCCGCCGCGAGGGTCTGAAGGATGCAACCGGGGTGTTATGGGGCGAGGCACCGCCGCCACTGGTCGAAATTCAGGAGAACGGCCTGCGCTTCTGGGTGGACCTGCTGCACGGCCACAAGACCGGCTTCTACCTGGATCAGCGCGAAAATCGTGCGTTGCTGGGGCGCATGGTGCGGCCTGGGGCGCGGGTCCTGAACGCCTTTGCCTATAGCGGCGGGTTTGGCATCTATGCCTATGCGGCAGGGGCGCAGGAGGTCATCTCGGTCGATGCCTCGCAGAGCGCATTAGAGCTGGCCGAGCGCAACCTGGCACTTAATGGGGTAGAGGACGCGCCCTTGCTGGTCGGAGATGTGTTTACCTTATTGCGTGACTTGCGCGACGATGGTGAACGCTTCGACGTCATCGTGCTGGACCCGCCCAAGTTTGCCAAAAGCAAAACCCAGGTCGAAAGTGCCTTGCGTGGCTACAAGGACATCAACCTCACCGCCTTAAGCCTGATCAAGCCAGGGGGGTTGCTGCTGACCTTTTCCTGTTCCGGGTTGGTGAGCACGGACTTGTTTCGTAAAGTAGTGTTTGGCGCGCTGGAGGATTCGGGGCGGGAGGCGCAAGTGCTCCGGGAATTAGGGGCACCTGAGGATCATCCGGTGGCACTGACCTTTCCGGAAGGGGCATATCTCAAAGGGTTGTTATGTCGCGTGTTGGACTAGCGGTAGCTTTTGGCCAACTGCGCGATCTTCTGGCTGGTCTCGCGGAAGCTGATCTCGCTTAGCCCCAACTTTTTACGGATGTCGTCCAGGTCCATCCCGCTCAGGTAATCCCGCACGGCGCAGGTCCAGCGCAGAATTTCAAAGGAAACCTTGCCCTCGACCCCGGCCACACTCGCCGTATCGCTAAGCACATACTCCAGGTTGCGCGGGGTGCAGGTGAAGAGGTGGTCGCGCACTTTGTGGTGTGGATCATCCACATAGCGGTCCCAGGCGCTCACCAGGGCGTTGCTCACGGCAATCCGCCGTTCCTTATAAACACCCTTCTGCCCCTTATACTTCACATTCAGGATGGGGTGTTCGGGAAGGCGGCGATCCAGGCTGGCCACGGTCAGGTTCATCATCTCGCTCTTCTTGATGCCGGTTTCCAGCAACAGGCGCACCAGGACTTCCGGGCGGCTATCGGGCTTTTTGGGCTGTAGCGCGATGAGGTGAGCGGTTTCGGTCAGGCGATGTACTTCCTCGTAGCCCAGGATGGGCTGCAACGGGGCTGGCCCAGAGCGCTGGAGGATGGCCTCTGCGGGGTTGTCCTGCCGGATGTGCTGTTCCATCAACCACTTGAAAAACACCTTGAGCGTCGTCACGCGCCGGGCGTAGCTCTTCTGGCTACAGGGTTTGCCGCGCCCATGCTCCAGCCAATCGAGAAAGCGGTTCAGGTCGCTGTACATCAGGCTCCCCAACTGGCGCTCGTCCCCAAAGTACTGGCAAATCAGGTGCAGGTCAGAGCTAAAGCTCTTGACCGTATTTTCTGCTTTGCCTTCTGCACGCAGATACTTCTGAAATGGCTCCACCGCATCAACGAGGCGGCTCCGATAATTTAGCCCCGTCGAAAAGAGGGGCAATTGACGTGTACTCATGGTGTAAGAACCCGTCCAAATAGGCACTTATGTTCGATGTTAGCTTCAGAGTAACAGACCCTTAAGAAAGTGTCAACTCAACTGGAGGCTTTGTTAAGTAAAATTAAATAATTTCTGCCGAAAACCGCGTGAATTCGATATGTTCTGGTAGGGATATACTGGCGATATGGGATAATCAGGCGAGACAATCTTTGAAAACACTCGCCATCTTGTGGGGATAAGTCGTTGATATCCAGACCATGCTGGGCTGCTTTGGCAGAGGCTTCGGCCAGTGCAGGGCAGCCTGCCTGCCGCCCCTTATGCTCGGCTTAATGGTCTGATGGTTCGGCACCTCGAATCGACCCGCAACGGCGCACAAGATGGGCTGGCGGCCTTTCTTCATCGACAGGCGCTGCCCTGCGCAAAAAAGGGTTTTGTCTGTGGACACGGGACAAGCGCTGCCGTTATGATGGTTGAACAGGGGCACGGGGCGCGCCGGGCCACCAACGAAGGTTCTGCGCCTTGGGGCGCATTTTAGGGGGAGATTGCCCGCGTTTGGCAGGCCAGGCCGCAGCGCCCCTGCACCGCTAAAGACCGATGCCGCTATGGCCGGGAGGACCATGTACGCCGAAGTTGCGCTGCACCGTTCTACACCTCAGACTTTTACCTATGCTGTTCCCTTCCACCTGTGGGATCAGGTGGGCCTCGGTCAGATGGTCAAGGTCCCGTTTCGCACCGCGCTGGAAGCCGCTATTGTCACGCGGGTTTTTGAAGAAGCACCGGAGTTTGCCACCAAAGCAATCACCGAAGTGCTGGACCCGCATCCGGTGGTGACGCCTGCACAACTGGCGCTGGCCGAGTGGCTGGCGGCCACCTATCACAGCTCGCTCAGTAACGCGCTCGGGCTCATGTTGCCGCCAGGCATTACGCAAAAGAGCGAAACACGCTACCACCTGCTGCTGCCAGACTTCAATGCCGACACCCCCACAGCCCGGCGGTTAGTCAGCCTGTTAGCAAGGCGTGGGCCGCTCACTGGCCAGCAGATTTCGCAGGCGCTGGAAAGCACCACCTGGAAGCGCAGCCTGGGGCCGCTGCTGGAAGCCCAGGCCGTCCGCGCCGAACCCATCCTGATGGCGCCGCGCACTAAACCGCAAAGCGTTCGCGTGGTTCACCTGAACCTGCCTGCTGAGCAGATTGGCGAGGTGGTCCTGCACCTGGGCCGGGAATCCCGCCGCGCCAATGTGCTGGAGGTGCTCTGGCGCCAACCGGAGCGGGCTTGCTCGCTGGCGGCCTTGCTGGATGCCGCAGGCTGCAAAAAAGGGGTGATCAACACGTTGCAAGAAGCCGAGGCGCTCCACCTGGACCCCACTACACAACGGGTTTACCTCCGCCTGACGGATGCAGAAACACGCGCCATGATCCTGGAGCTTCGCAACGGCTTCACGGAGCTGGCAGTGTTGCAGGCGCTCGCGGGGGCAGGCGGCGCCGCCACCCTCTC
>JAAUUD010000160.1 GCA_012031655.1 Anaerolineae bacterium
TGGTGAACCCTACGCCAGTATGGGGGTCGGTGAGTATCGTTTTGCCATTCAGCTTACACGCGGTTCCTGATGACCGTGATACCAGGAAGGGATGACGACTGTCATCCCTTCTGAAGTTTGGCTTTTTTTGTAAAAGAAACGTCTTTTCGTTAAAGCTGTAAGTGGAAAAAAAACCACAGCGAACGAAAGGACGTTTCCATGTCAACTATCCCCCAAAGCGGTCAACTTCTCAAGGAACTCTTTGAACTTTTAGAAAATCATCGCGGTATCTTCAAGCAAGAACGCACATATCAACGTGTCGTAGCACTGGTCTTGGCGGAGCTATTTGTATTTGCGCGTCATACCGTGACGCAGCTCCTGATGAGCCTCGGTCAAACCGATCAAGATTGGAGTGCATGGTATCGCCTGTTTAGCGCGAAGCGGTTCAATTACGAGCGAGCGCGTGAGGTGTTGTTGGCAGAAAGTTTACAACATGTGAGTGAGGATGAGTTATACGTCGTGGTGGGAGATAGCACCCAAACCCCGCGTAGTAGTCGCAAAATAGAAGGCTCGGGGTGGCTACGCAATTTGAGAACACCACCCTTCATGCTGGGAGTTCATGCCGCCCAGCGATGGTTCAACGGGAGTTGGCTAATGCCCGCCGAAGGGGGGTATTCGCGTGCCCTGCCCTTGTACTGGTCGCCTGCTTTTACGCCGAAAAGCAAGCCCATGACCCATCCCCCCATGAGTGAGTCACAAGCGGCATTGCAATTTCTAAACTGGCTTAAAAGCCAACTTCAGCGCCTCGGACGCACGCAACAAGCCTTACTCATGGTGGCTGATGGTGGTTTCGACACCGTAGACTTGTGGAAAAACTTGCCTTCGGGGGTCATCTTGATGGCACGCAGTGCCAAAAACCGTGCGCTGTATCACCGACCCGTTGCTGATGCGCATGCGAGTCGACAATATGGCCAGCGGGCTGATACGCCGCACCAAGTCTGGCAAGACAGGCGAGGTTGGCAAAAGTTGACGCTCATGGTGCGCGGTCGTGAGCGGCGCTTACACGTCAAGGTGAAGGGACCTTTTGTGCGACGCGGTGCCGCCCATGCTGGCCTCTTTCTCATCGTCGTACGGGGCAAGCGTCGCCCAGGCTACCAACGCGACCCCTTGCCATTTCTCGTGAATGCTGTTCAAGATGAACACGCCAATTATCACTTGCCCTTGCCCCTTGAGACCTTACTCTTTTGGATGTGGCAACGCTGGGAAATTGAAGTCTGCCACCGTGAACTGAAATCTAATTTTGGCTTAGGCAGCAAGCAGTGTTGGCATCCACACGCGGCAGTGCTCTCGGTGCAGTGGAGTGCCTGGGTGTATAGCCTCTTGCTCTTGGCGGGCTACCGGGCTTGGGGACTGTCTCGTGCACCGGATGTTCCTACCCGCTGGTGGCGTGGCTCACACCGGTGGTCACTCAATACCTTATGGCGTGCTTTCCGAGCCGAGCTGTGGGGAGAACATGATTTCCACCCACTTTGCACGCCAACACCCTACGACTGGGGACAAAAAGAAGCGACACTCATGGCTTTGCGCAATGCAGTTTTTGCTTCCGCACGGTCTTAACCGATTTTCGCCTTCAAAATACAAAAATAGCCTGCCGTTTCTTCACGACAGGCTTCTTAAAGTGCCAAAGTCTAGGGTTGGTCTGCATTTGCAGACCAACCGCTTTTTTGTATCAGGGGATAAGGCGATGAATGGTTTGTAGGGCGCTGTTGAGTTCCTGCGGGGTAATGCAGACCATAAAAACGCCGCGTTGCCCCTGGCCAAAGGCAATCGGCTGGATGTTTGCGGCGGCCAGTGCCGTAAGCACTTGCGCCATATCAACCAACCGCAAGCTGCCGATCACTGCCAGGATGATCACCTCATTGACCCGCCAGTCGTCGCCGGTGTCGTAGTTACGCAGTTGCTGGAGGTAGCTATCGAACGAGAAGCGATTGGCGCTGGTGGGCACCAGGTAGACCAACAGGCTACTGCCATAGGTTTGCGCCTGCAAGGTGGGCTCTATCTCGTCTAACAGAAAGCTGGAGAGGACCCGGTTGCAGGCTTCGGCCATGTTGCTTTGCGTTGGGCCATGCACCACGATGCCGCGCACGTGGGTCACAGCATGGATGCGATGATCGGTAGGGGCCGTGTTGGCGAAGATGTAGGTCCCTGTGACGCCAAGGTGGTCCACCGAGCGAATGCGGAGTGGAATGCCCTGCTTCATCAGCGGTTCCATGGCCCGGGGATGGACCACCCGTGCACCAAAGTGGGCCATTTCTGCGATCTCTGCGTAGGAACTGCTGGGGATGACCCGCGCATTGGAGATGACCTCCGGGTCAGCGGTCATGAGCCCGTCAACATCAGTAAAGAACCAGATTTCATCTGCCTTGAGCAAGGCGCCGAGGTAGGTGGCGGAGTAGTCGCTGCCGCCACGGCCCAGGGTGGTGGGGTCGCCTTTTGCGTGGCACCGATGTAGCCCGTGACAATCGGAATGATCTGACGCTGCAAGAGGGGCAGCAGGTTTTGTTCCACGCTCTGCTGAGAGAGGTTGAAGATGGGGCGCGCATTCGAGTAGCGTTCGTCAGTGATCAGCAGGTGAATGGCATCCACCGCAATGCAGTTCAGCTGAAAGGCACGCGCCGCGTACGCAACGATGCGCGTAATAAAGCGCTCGCCCATCGCCATAATGCGATCCACGATGGGTGGGGCAGCCTGTCCGTTCTGGCGGATGAGTTCGCAATCTTCCAGCAGATCAAAAAAGAGGGTGTCTAGCTCCTGGATGAGGGCGTGCAGGTGGGCATCGTTGCTAATGGCGAAGCGAGCGCCTCAATGTGCAGTTCGCGCAGGCTGGCGATCTCGCTGCGGACATTGCCCTGGTCGCCAGATTCGGCGGTGCGGGCCAGGGCTTGCAGCGCATCCGTGATGCCACTGAGCGCCGACATCACCACCACAATCTCGTCCCAGATGGGGCGCTGGCTGGCGATAATCCGTAGCATCTCATGGATGCCATCGGGTCTGCTCAGGACGTTGCCGCCGAACTTCATCACCAGGAGGCTCATGCGGGTTTGGGGCCTTCGTTCGAGGCCGGGTATGACCCCAGAATTTTGACGAAAGTGGCCTGGCGCAGCAGTTCCACCAGGGCGGCTTCGACGGCAGGTTCTGACCAATAGCCCTCGAAATCGAGGAAGAACCAGTATTGCCAGGCGCGGCCCCGCACCGGGCGCGACTCGATCTTGGTCAGGTTGATGTTGTGTTGGGCAAAGGCGCTCAGGCAGCCAAAGAGCGCTCCGGCGCGGTCCCGAAATGTAAAGACCAGCGACGTTTTGGTGGGTTCTCCGGGGGTGGGCGCAATATCCTCGGTACCCAGGACGAAGAAGCGCGTTGAATTGTGGGGTTCATCCTCGACCGAGCTTTCCAGAATGGTGAGCTGGTAGAGTTCGGCGGCCAGGCGACTGGCCAGCACGGCGGTATGCAGTACCGGGTTGGCCGCTAGCTCCTGCGCGGCCCCGGCGGTGTCATAGCTGGCGACAGGCTGCCAACCGCGCCGCCGCAAATAGTGGGCGCACTGGGCCAGTGCTTGCGGATGCGAACGCACCCGCTGGATGTCTTCCAGCGCGGTGCCCGGCGGGACCATCAAATTATGGTGAATCGGCAGGATGACCTCGCCCTGCACGCGGAAGTCATATTCCATGAGCAGCTCATAGGTCTGCGCAACCGTGCCCGCCAGTGCATTTTCCACCGGGAGGATGCCGTTGGTTGCCTGGCCGCTGCGGATGGCTTCAAAAATCGCCTGGAAGGACTCGCACGCCAGGGTTTGCACCTGGCTGCCGAAGTGTGTTTGGGCGGCTTCCTGCGAGTAGGCGCCGGGTTCTCCCTGGAAGGCCACAATAGGGTTGCTCATTGGATGGGTCCTGCCAGATGATCAAGAATGGCGGCGGTGAATTCTTGCGTGGAAAGGGCTGGTTGCCCGGCGGCAATATCTGCGGTGCGCGCCCCAGCCTGGATGGCCGCTTCCACCGCATGTTCGATGGCGGCGGCTTCGGCTTCCCAGCCCAGGGAATGCCGCAGGAGCAAGGCTGCGCTGAGGATGGTGCCCGTGGGGTTAGCAATCCCACGCCCGGCAATATCAGGTGCGGAGCCGTGGATGGGTTCATAAACCCCAAAGCGGCTGGCGTTCAGGCTGGCCGAAGGCAACATCCCCAGCGACCCAGCCAGCACAGAGGCCTGATCGCTGAGGATATCCCCAAACATGTTCTCCGTAACCACTACATCAAAGCTTGCTGGGCGGGTCATGAGCAACATGGCGAAGGAGTCCACCAGATTATGCTCCAGCGCAAGGTCAGGGTAGCCACGCAGGATGTCTTCTGCGGTGGCTCGCCACAGGCGCGAAGAAGCCAACACGTTGGCTTTATCCACCGAGGTCACGCGCTTTTTGCGCCCCAGGGCGGTTTCGCAGGCCACCCGCACAATCCTTTCCACCTCGGGCACCGTGTAAAGCATGGTGTCGTAGGCCGTCGCTTCATCCTGAGATTCACCAATTTCCATGCGCGGGCCAAAGTAGATGCCGCCGGTCAACTCGCGCACGAAGAGCAGGTCCACGCCTGCGAGCAGCTCCGCACGCAGGGGCGCTTGCGCGGCCAGCACAGGGTAGGCCTTCACCGGGCGCAGGTTAGCGAACAGGTCAAAATACTTGCGCAGGGCCAACAAGCCCGCTTCTGGGCGAGGGCTGCCGGGTGGTGTGCTGCCGGCAGGCCCTCCAACTGCGCCCATCAGCACAGCCGAGGCGCTTTCGCAAGCGCGCAGGGTCTCTGCCGGCAGGGGGTGCCCGGTGGCGTTGATGGCAGCAATCCCAAACAGCGCTTCTTGATAGCGAATTGTGTGACCATACAGCCCCGTAACTTTATCCAATACCTGGACTGCGGCCTGGACAATTTCTGGCCCGATGCCGTCTCCGGGCAAAAGTGTAAGGGTCGTATCCATACGCTCAATCCTCTCTCGTCATCATAGAGAGCAACTCGCTGGCTGCTGTAAGCGGAGCAGGCCGAACACCCTTCGGGGGCGCTGTTGTTTCAATAATTATAGCGGGGGTGTGCCTTTTGGATCAGACCGAAAGGCTCAACCCATATTCTATGCTATCCGCCAGCGCGCGCCAACTGGCAACGATAATATTATGGTCTGCCCCGACGGTGCTCCAGCGGTGGCCGCCGTTCTGCGTTTCGATGATCACACGGGTTTTGGCGGCGGTGGCGGCGTTGCCATCCAGAATACGCACCTTGTAGTCTGCCAGGTGAAATTCGGCAATGGCCGGGAACACCGGGATGAGTGCTTTACGCAGGGCCATATCCAGGGCATGGACCGGACCGTTCCCCTCCGCGACTGTGTGTAACTCGGTGGTGCCAACGCGCAACTTAACCGTGGCCTCCGTGACGATGCCGCGTCCGCGCCGCTGCTCCACGATGGTCATGAAGTCGATCATCTCGAAGGGCGCCTGGTAGTCCGGCTGGGCGCGCTTGAGCATCATAGCAACCGAGGCTTCGGCGCCCTCAAAAGCGTAGCCCTGGTGCTCCAGGCTCTTGATTTCTTCCAGGATGTTGCGCGCGATCTCGTCTTCGGTGTCGATGCCGTGGCCCTGGGCCAGGTGCAGGATGTTGCCGCGCCCAGCCAGGTCGCTCACCAGGATACGCATTTCATTCCCGACCAGCGTGGGGTCAATGTGCTGGTAGCTGTCTGCATTGCGGCGGACGGCGGCTACATGGAGGCCGCCTTTGTGTGCAAAGGCGCTGCGGCCCACAAAGGGCGCATGATTATCTGGCGGGAGGTTGGCGATTTCTGCCACGGTGCGCGAGATGTGCGTGAGGTGGTGCAGCGCGTCTGCTTTGGCCAGGCAGTTTAACCCCAGTTTGAGCTGCAAATCGGGGATGATGCTCACCAAGTTGGCGTTGCCGCAACGTTCGCCATAGCCGTTGATGGTGCCCTGGACGTGTGTTGCGCCGCCGCGTACCCCAGCCAGGCTATTGGCAACACCCAGTTCTCCATCATTATGGGCATGGATGCCCAGGCGCATCCCCGGAAAGTGGCCACGCACCACCTCAAAAAGTTGCTCCACTTCCCAATAGAGCGAGCCGCCGTTGGTGTCGCACAGCACCAGGGCATCAGCGCCCCCGGCGCAGGCCGCCTGGAGCGTCGCCAGCGCGTATTCGGCGTTCAACTTATAGCCATCAAAGAAGTGCTCTGCATCGTAGATCACCTCTTTGCCCTGTTGCTTGAGGTAGGCCAGGCTTGCCTGGATGATGCGCAGGTTTTCTGCCGGGGTGGTGCGTAGGACTTCGGTCACGTGGAGCATTGAGGTTTTGCCCACCACCGTGACCACAGGCGTCTGCGCATCAATCAGGGCTTGAATATTGGCGTCGTCGGCGGGGTCGCCGTTGACGCGGCAGGTCATCCCAAATGCGGCGATGCGCGCATGGCGCAGGGGGAGTTCTGCGGCGGCGGCAAAATAGGCGGCATCTTTGGGGTTGCTGCCCGGCCAACCCCCTTCAATGTAGGCGACGCCCAGTTCGTCCAGCAATTGTGTGATGCGCAGTTTATCGCTCACGGAAAGCGCGATGCCTTCGCGCTGAGTGCCGTCGCGCAAGGTGGTATCGTAAACTTCGATTTGAGGAGCCATCGCCAGTTGTTGTCCTCTATGCCGGTTGATGATCCGGGGCCTGCGTTTGGACACGGGGCGGGTTCTGGCCCTCGTAGCGCTCCACCGCCGGAGCTTTGTTCAGCAGATAGCCAAGCTGGTCTACGCCTTCCAGCAAACACATGCGGGAAAACGCATCAATGGGGAAGGGCACCTGCTGCCCACCGGGCAAGGTGAGAGTCTGACTGGCCAGGTCAACCGCGATGATCGCTTGTGGTGCTTCTTCGACCAGTTCAAAGAGCGTACGGTGCGTTTCGGGATCAACCACGATCGGCAGCAGGCCATTCTTGAGCGCATTGTTATAAAAAATGTCTGCAAAAGAGGTGCTGAGCACGGCTTTAAAGCCGTAGCCCAGCAAAGCCCACGGCGCATGCTCCCGCGAGCTACCGGTGCCGAAGTTGTGGCCCGCCAGTAGGATGCTGGCGCCCTGGTGCTCCGGGCGGTTGAGCACAAAATCCGGGGCCTGGCGCCAGTCGTAGAACAGCCCTTCGGCCAAACCGTTTTTGTCCGTCACCTTGAGGTAGCGCGCGGCGATGATTTGATCAGTGTCGATGTTGTCGATGGGCAAGGGCGCCAGCTTGCCAGCAAAGGGTTGAAAGGGTTCCATATGGTTTATTCCTCAATCAGTCGATTCAAGTAAATATGTTTGATGATTAAAAAGTAAGACTTCCCGAATGTCCTCACGTTCTAGCAAGGGATGTTCATGCAGGATTTGATCTTCGGACATGCCCGCCGCGACCATTCCAATAACCGTCACCACCGGCATTCGCATCCCTCGAATGCACGGTTGTCCATTACATTGGGCGGGATTAACAGTAATACGAGCGAATTTCATGGTCTGTACCTTTCACTTAAGGTATATCGCTTTGAAGCATAAGCCAGAGTTGTAACTCCTGATGTTGTTGGATACTTGCACGATCCGATACGATTTTGATCACCCCTTAGCACTGTTCTTGATCTTTCGTCAGCAAGCGTAATTCGTGAACATCTTTTTTGTCAAGAAGCAGCCGCTTTACCATGAGCTAACTTAGCC
>JAAUUD010000161.1 GCA_012031655.1 Anaerolineae bacterium
TGTATTGAACGCGGAAGTTCAACTCGCCAACCAGCAGCAACAACTCTCTCAGGTCCAGGGACAAAATCAAACGACCCAGCGGCAATTGGCCCAACGACTGAGCCTGCCCCCCACCGCTAATTTATCGGCAGCCGATCCCGTCAAAATTGTCGGCTGGTGGCCTTTGTCCCTACCCGAAAGTATTGTCTTAGCGCAGCAGAATCGTTCAGAGCTAGGAGAACTACTCGATCAGCGCCAGATTGCCCAGATGCCGGCCTTCCGCCCCCAGATCGCCGGCCTTATGCGCCAGATCAACAGTTTGTTTGAGATAGGTGATGGCGTCTTCATAGCGATTGCCTTGCAGTGCAAGCCGCACCTGCCGCAGCAGTTCCAGGGTTTCGTTGGCCTCGGTCATCGTCGCGTTCCATCGGTTGTTCGCTGGTCTTTATCCCCTTCATTTTACCCGCAACCGTTTTTGTACGCTATGTGTGTTTGCCCCGCGGCCAGACGCTCATAACGCCTTTATGAAAACTTCTTATCAATTTTGCAGTGGTCAACGGCTTCGGATTCGCATATAGTTATAGTGAGTCGGCAGCGCAGATGCGCCAGATTCGCACCACCCCTGCGCCCCGCTCCCCAACACCCCAAATACAGCCTTTCAGCATCGTTTGACGTTCAACATCCCGCACAGGCAGGCCGCGCCCCCTGTGCCAGCGTCACGAGGAGGGGCTGTGGACAGAAAGGCAAATGTAGTAAATCTTATGACCATCGACCCGAAATATCTGGAGATGACCCTGGAAGTCTCGGGCATTCGCGATTCGCAGAAGCGCCTTAAGAGCCTCATCTCAGAATTGGCCGTTGCCCCGCTCAAGCAGCATCAGGAAGCCCTGCGCGGCGATTTCGACCAGGTAGAGGAGATCATCCGCAAGCGCATGGCGCTGGTCGTCAAGCACTGGTGCGCCAACAAGCATGTGCCCGTCAGCCCCAGCGCCCAGGATCAGATGAGCGACATCACCAATTCCAGCAAGAACGATGTCACGCTGGAAGAATTTTATGCTGCCGAAGTCACGTCCGCGCTGCACACGCTCGCGCCCACCTTCGGCCTGGCTGGGTCTGGCGGCCTTTCTATCTGGCCAGCGCGAAGGGCCCAGTATCCGCCTGGGTTCGGAAGCCGAGAAGGGCCTGAGCCTGGATGAAATCACCCATCTGGAGCTGGATACGCGGCTGGGTTGGCGGCATCCGCTGGTGGAAATCGGGCTGGCGGGCCTGTTTATCTTCACTTACTTGCAGGCACCCAGCCTGGAACGCGGCATTGTGTGGGCGGCCTTTCTGGCTATCCTGCTGCTCATCACGGTGATCGACCTGGAACATCGCCTGGTGCTCTTCGTGACCATCATCCCCTCGGTGATCATCGCGCTGGTCCTGAATGCGCTCTTTCCAGACATCACCCCACAGGGCGAGAACCGCCCAATTTCTGATTACCTGTTGGGCGGCTTGCTGGGCGGGGGCGTGTTCTTTTTGATGTTCCTGGGTGGTGGGGTGTTTAGCGATGTCGTCTCTGCCATGCGGGGGCGCCAACTGGGTGAAGTGGCCTTCGGGTTTGGCGATGTGATGCTGGCCATCCTCTGTGGTTTTATGATCGGCTGGCGCGCCATGATCTTTGCCATGTTTATCACCGTGTTTGCCGGAGCTGCCGGGGCCATCCTGTATATGGGGTCGCGCCTGCTGCGGAGGCGGCGCTATATGCTCTATACGCCCCTGCCCTACGGACCCTACATCGTCCTGGGCACGGTGATCATGCTGCTCTTTCTGGAGGAATTCCGCAGTTTGTTTTAATCCGGTCCAGCTTCTGGGCCGTTTTTGCGCCGCCCCAACCCGCGCAGCGCCTTCTTGAGCGGGCTTTTCTGTTCGTCCTCCACCGCGCGGATTGCCTGTGTCAGCCGCACATCGTTGCTATGGCGCACTTCCAGCTGTTCTCGATAGCGCATGATGAACACGAACAGGTCTGCCTGGGTGCGCTGCGGGAACAGCTCCATCAAGCCCTGTTCCTGGCAGATGAGCACGGTCGTTTCGTAGATCATATCGTACCAGGCCGCGACTGCATCGCTATAAGGCACCGTCTGCCCGTCAATCTGCGTCAGCACCTTCTGGAAATGGGCGATCATCCGCAGGATTTCCAGGTAGCCGCCGGGCGCTGTTAAATGAATGGCATGCCGGGCCGCAGGGTGTCCAGGTGGGTTGTCTCCAGAAAATCCTGGCGCTCATAGGCAATCAGCAAGGTGTCGATATCTGCGCTGGGGGGCAGGCCCTTCACTGGCAACGGATACTCCCACACATGCGCCTCAACATCCGCCAGTTTGAGCTGACGCGCCACCGAAACCCGATGGTTGCCATCCCTCACAAAGTAATTTTCGCCCACTTTGTAGGCTTCGATGGGTGGCGGAAAACGGGCTGGGTCCAGAAAGAGCAGCGCCACGTTCTCCCAGCGGGATTGCATTTCGCGCGTGACGGGCAAAAACGCGGCGGTGAAGTCCTGGTAGCGCCCCACGCTACCCACGATTTTCTCCAGCAGAATGGGCAGGCAACCGATGTAGCGCGCCGAACGCAGGCTCAGGCGCTGGGCAATTTCATCATAATCAATCAGGCGGGCCTCACGCCCGCGCAGGTTGGCCGTCAACCGCGTGATCACGGCACGGCGCCGAGCCTGGGTCCATTGATCGTGGGCAGCGTTGCGGAAGTAGTCTGTCATAGTAAAGCTTGCGTGCGCTTCAGTGACGAATAGTTGATGGGTCGCCAACTTCACGTTACCCAGGCGTCACATTGTAACGAGCATTGCCCTGGGGCACAACGCCGGGCCTAGCGGATGATTCCACCGCCCAGGCACAGATCATCCTGATAGAGCACCGCCCCTTGCCCCGGCGTAATATCGCGGCGTGGCTCGTCGAACTCGACCTGAATGCGTTCGGCATCCAGCACGGTTACGGTCGCCGGGTGTGCCAGAGACTTGTAGCGGATCTTCACCCCCGCGCGAAATTGCTGGTCCGGCGGGCTGCCAGCAATCCAGTTCATGCGCTCTGCCACCAGCGAGAACCCACCCAGTTCCTCCCGCGTCCCCACGATCAGCGCATTCTGGGCGGTGTCCAGTTCCAGCACATAGAGCGGCTCGCTATAGGCCACCCCCAGCCCCTTGCGCTGGCCAATCGTGTAGTTGGGCAGTCCGGCATGCTGGCCCAGAACCTGGCCATCCCGGCGCAGGATTGGCCCCACCGCAAACAGGTCCTCGCCCGCATGCTGGCGCAAAAAGCGGCGGTAATCGCCATCGCCCAGAAAGCACAAATCCTGCGAGTCTCCCTTGCTGGCCACCGGCAGCCCGAACTCCGCCGCCAGGGCGCGAATTTCTGGCTTGGTGTAGCCGCCCACCGGGAACATCGCATGCTTGATCTTTTCGGGCGTTAGCACGCTGAGCACGTAGGATTGATCTTTGTTGGCGTCGATCCCGGCGCGCAGTTGCGATGTCCCATCCGCAGCGGAGGTGATGCGAGCATAGTGGCCCGTTGCCAGGTAATCAGCGTCCATCAACAGGGCCTGCTGCAAGAGCCAGTCAAAGCGGATGTGGCGGTTGCACTCAATGCAAGGGTTAGGCGTAACGCCGCGTGCATGCTGATCAATGAAAAACTGCACGATCTTGCGCCGAAAGACGTCCTTGGTATCAATGACGTAGAAAGGGATGTCCAGTTGATCTGCGATGCGGCGTGCATCCGCGAGTTGGTCCGGCGTGCAACAGCGATTATGGCCGCCAAAGCCTGCGCTGGTTTCCTCCGCCCACAGGCGCATCATCATCCCGATAACCCGATAGCCCTGCTGCTTGAGCAACGCCGCCGCCACCGAGCTATCTACGCCGCCGCTCATCGCGACAACAACGGTAACATCCTGATTCCTCATCTTCTCTGACCTACTCCAACCCAATGCTGACCTCTCGGACACAGGGAGTTTAGCAGCCGGGCCGGGTCAGGGTCAACGGGAAAGTTCCTGCCGTGCCAACGCCAGGCCCGCCCACAGGGCAACGCTCCCCTGGGGGGTAAAGCGCGCCGCCGCATCCGCCGGTAGCGCCGCCAGAACTGCCGCATCCTCGGCCACCGGAACATGATAGAGCTGCCGCCCGGCCATCTCCCAGGAAATGTGCTGTGGGTCGAGTTGTGCCGCCCAGGTCGGGTCATGAATCAGGAGGACTGCGCACACCTCAGGGCGCAGGGTCAGCAGGTTTACGGCAATCCCGGCCAGGCGCAACGCCGCGCCGCCACCGGCCAGCAAATCCACCAGCCGCCGATAAGCCGGGAAGTCCGCAAAATAGCCCAGCGGCACCTGCCCCGGCGTGGCATCTTCCAGCCCAAAGAGTTCTTCCAGCGTTTCGCGTAGCATCCCACGTTGCAGGTCCCATTCCCCGGCGATGTCCGCGCTGATGGGCCCAAAAACCCCCGCCGGGATCACCTGCAAGCGCCCCGGTTCGATGGCGGTTCGCCCAGAGCGCTCGCCTACCAGGCTCCAATAGGTGCCATCGCGCGCGTAGACCACCAGTACCGTCATGCCGATAATGGCGCTTCGGTTATGCCCATCGAAAAGCGCCGCCGGACTCGCCAGGTGTTGCCGCAAGGGCAGTGCTTTTGCTTCTGGACAGGGCGCGCCGTTGGCACAGGCGGCGCGCAGCTCGTGTTCCAGCGCATCGCAGGTCATCAACATGTTGAAGTAGCTGCCCAGGCGCGCAGTCAGGTGCAGGGTCGGCGCAACCTGCAAACGGCCCAGCACAAAGGTTGGGTTATCGTGCAGCGTGTGCCCGCCCTGCTGACGCGCCAGCAGATGCTCCCGTGCCAGAAAGGGAAAGCGTGTGAGGTCTTCTTGTTCGGTGGGGGCTGGCCCCAGGATGCTGTTCACCGCCTGGCGCTGGGCTGCGCCCGCCGGGAAAAAGCATGCCGGATAGCGCACTCCTTGATGCATGAACAGGTCTGCCTCCGGCGGGGCGTACCAACCCTGTAAGCGTGCCAGCATGGGTGACGGCAACATCTGTTTAGCCACCCTTGGCTGCCGCCTCGACGGCATCCTGTGCCGCCAGCAAGCGCTGAATGGCGTTCTCTACATGGGCCCGCACGGGTTCAGCATCGGCCTCCGGCAGATAGGCGCGCAGGTGTTCCCAGGCGCGTTGCGCGGCGCGCAGCACCTCCCCACCAGAGCGTTGCTCCTTCGCAATTTCGATGGCGCTCTCCAGCCACTTCTGAGACTCCCGCAGGCGGCTTTTATCCTCCAGGCCCAGGATGGCTTCGGCCTGGGCCATGTCCATGATGGGATAATAGTCCTTGGGGATGAAATACAACTCCGCTTTGGCGCAGGCCACCACCCGTTCGAAGGCTTCCAGGGCATCGCGGAACTTACGTTGCCCGGTCTTGCCATCCTTGGCCCGGGCCTGCTGGAGGTAGAGCAAAGCCAGGTTGATCGCCGGATAAGAGGAACTGGGCGTGACCTTTTGCGCCGCCTGATAGGCTTCGATGGCGCCTCCCAGGTTTTCCCGGTCGCGCAAGATGGACCCCACCGGGCCCCAATAGGACTCGCGGTTGAGGTCCAGCAGGTAGTCATTTTCACCCAGCGCCACGCGCAGGTAGCCTTCGGCCTGTTGCAGCAGGTCACGCTGCGCCTTGCCGCGCTGATGACTGGCCTGGCGCCGCAGAGCGGTTCCATAGGCCGCCTTGAAGAGCGGATTTTCTTCGGCCAGGGTCATCGCCTGGCGCAGCTTTTCAATGCCGGCTTCCAACTGATCGGGCATATACTGTGTTTCCAGCCACCCCATCAGGTAAAGCGCTTGCACGTTCTCTGGCGAACGCCCATGCACCCGCCGCGCCAGGCGATAGGCTTCGTCGTAGTTCTTCAGGTTCAGCTCGTCGTTGGCTTGCAACAGGTCATTGGAGTTTTGCTGCGTTGTTTCCACCGCCTCATCAATGCGCTGGACAGCGGCGCGCATTTGCTGGTCAAACTCCTGGCTCTGTTGGACCGCGCTTTGGAGCAAGGGGCGATATTCCTCCAGCAGCTTTTTCATCTGTTGGTTTTCGGCGCGTACAGCCTGAATATCCGCATAGAGCGTTTCGATCTCGCGCAGGCGGCGGAGCTCGCGTTCGAACTCCTGGCGCAGGTCACGCGCTGTGCGAACGCCCAGGTAGGCCGCAGTGCCCAGCGCAATCCCCAGCAACACCGAGGCCCCTCCAGAAAGCTCAGCAGCAGTTCTGCCGAACTTACCGCATCCTCGGCACGGGCCAGGGCGTCTTCAGCGGTTACCGGGTCGTTGTTCACCTCGTCCGCCACGAAGAGCACCAGGCGCCCCCCAATCAGGGCCAGGATCATGACCAGCACCCCGCCCAGCGCCAGGCTGATGATTGCATTCAAGGTCCGCGTGCTGGTGGAAGGATTGCTTTGCTGTTTCTGGGCCATTGGCCACCCCCTTCTGATGACTTTCGCTTGCCTAACCCATCAAAACCGCGCTGAGCTTGCGCGCTTTTTCTAGCTCACGCGGCAGCACATCCAGCACGTAGTCAATCTCCGCCTGGGTAGTCTGCCGACCCACGCTCAAACGCAGCCCCCCAAAAGCCCAGCTTTCATCGTAGCCCATCGCCATCAACAGCGCGCTGGGTTTTGGGTTGCCCGTTTTGCAGGCGCTCCCGCTGGATGCCGCAATGCCTTTGTTATCCAGTTGCATCAGCAATTGATTGCCGTTGACATGCTGGAAGGCAAAGCTGGCATGGCTGGGCAGCCGGTGCTCGTGGGAGCCAGTGAGCACGGCATCTGGAACCCGGCTCAGTATCCCGTCAATCAGTTGATCGCGCAGGTTCGCACAGTGTTGCACGTACCAATCGCGTTCTTCGTAGGCGATTTTAAGCGCTTCGGCCAGCCCCACAATCAGCGGTGTGTTGAGCGTCCCGCCGCGACGTCCCTCTTCATGAGAACCACCGGTCATGTGCGGCACCAGTTCCAAGCCATCGCGCACAAACAAGGCCCCAACACCCTTAGGCCCGTAGAATTTATGGCCAGAAATCGCCAGGGTATCCACGCCCAGCGCCTGAACATCCAGGTCCAGTTGCCCGGCAGCCTGCACTGCGTCCGTATGAAAAGCAGCCTGGTTTTCGTGCGCCATCTCGGCCAGCTCGCGGATCGGCAACACCGTCCCAACCTCGTTGTTGGCCAGCATCAAAGCCACGAGGGCATCGCCAGGTTGCAGGCTGGCCGCCAGGGCCTCGGCAGAGAGGCTCCCGTCACTGGCCATCGTCAAAAAGACGCTCTCACAGTCATACAGCGCGGCCAGTTGGCTCACGGTGCGGCTGACAGCACTGTGCTCCAGGGGCGAGGTCACCAAGCGAGGCCGGGCTTTACCGCGCTGGCGGGCAGCCATCGCGATCCCCCGCACCGCCAGGTTATCGCTCTCGGAGCCGCAACTGGTGAAAACGACCTCCCTGGGCTGGCAATTCAGGATGCGCGCCAGCGTCTCGCGGGCCTGTTCCACCCCGCGTTCCGCCTGGCGCGCATAGCCATGAATCGAGGAAGGATTGCCATAGACTTCTGAGAAATAAGGACTCATGGCAGCCACCACACGCGGCTCGACTGGCGTGCTGGCACTATGGTCCAGATAAACGCGCCGTTCGGACATGATCACTACCGCCTTTCGCTACAAACTCGCCATAATGGCAGATTATACCCCACCCTGCCGGGGGC
>JAAUUD010000162.1 GCA_012031655.1 Anaerolineae bacterium
GTGGCGCAGGGGATGCTGACCGGGGCGGACCTCTCGCCAGAAGGCATGAGCCCCGCCTGAGCGCCGCGACAGAAGCGCACATGGCCGCGTTGCGGATGTCACGCGGGGAAGACCTGAATGGGCTGTGTTTTGGCCTCACCAGCATGATCAACCTCGGCGCGCCGGTGCCGCCTACCGCCCTGGGCGGGCTGGTGGCCCTCCAGAACGAGGATGGCGGCTTTGGGACTGGCCCAGGCGCGGAATCGCAGCTGGATACGACCGGCCTGTGCGTGCAAGTGCTCTCTGAAACCGACCAGACCGAAGCCGAAGAAGCCGCGCTGGGCTACCTGGAAGCCGAGCAGAACGAGGACGGCGGCTGGGGCATTCTGGCAGAGGGAACCTCGGATGCGCTGGCAACCTCGCTGGTGGTGACGGCCCTCCTGGCGGCGGAAGAGGACCTAGCAGAATGGGATAACCCGGAGATGTGGCTGTTTATGGCCATGAACGAGGACGGCACCTTTGACCTGGAGGATCCCGGAAGCCAGCTGTTTGCCAGTGTCCTCACTGCGATGGCCTTCCGGGGAGCCTCCTTCGTGACCCCTGGCCAGATGATGGACATGGACGAGATGGGCGGCGAAGGTGAGGACACCGGCAGCGCTGAAGGCGGCGAAGCGATGGCTATGGAAGAAGGCCCCGCCCTGGACGCGAACTGGGCCGCGGTTTCTGGCGGCTTTGGCATGCCAGAACTCAACACGGCGGACGATTTCTTCGTGACTGTGGTGGACCCCTTCACCGATGATGAACTCTACGGCGTAGAGATCATCAACTGGACGGCGGATTATCAGTACACCGGCTTTATTGTGGAGCAGTTCCTGACCGCCGAGGTGCTCAATTGGATGGCGGAGCAAGACCCGACCGTCTGGGAAACGCTCAGCGACAGCGTGCTGGAGAAGCTGTCCGCCACGGAGTTGGAACAACTGCCGGCTGAGGTGCAAGCCCGCGTGCAATAGGCGCGTGTGCGGGTTCAGAATTTCAGACGGGGCGTAGACGTTGCGCCCCGTTTTTGCTATCGTTTGCGCGGCAAGCCAAGCTCAAAAAATCGGATGAAGCCTGCCCTGGGGCAGAGTTTAAGGAAGGCACGATGCGTCTGCTTGGAATCTTTCTGGTGGTGGCCCTGCCGCTGATGGCCCTGCCGCCTGCCGCCGCCCAGGACCCCGCCCCGCCGATTACGCTGATCGACGCCACCGGGGAAGCCGTGACCGTCAATTCTCTGGAACGGATCGCCTCTGGCAGCGGGGATGTGACGGAAATCCTCTATGCGCTGGGCTGGGAGGCGAACATCGTTGGTGTGGACAACAGCTCCACCTATCCACCCACAGCGCTGGAAGAAAAACAAAGCATCGGGTTTGCGCGCTTCCTGGCGCTGGATCCCATCGTGGCCGTTAACCCGACCGTGTTCTTTTGCACCGAGATGTGTGGTCCGGCAGAGGTGCTGGAGCAGTTGCGCGCCCTGGATATAGCTGTGGTGATCATCCCGGATACGGAAGATGGCGGCCTGGCACTGCCTGCCCAGAAAATCGCGATGGTCGCTGAGGCCGTGGGCGACCCCGAAGGCAGCGCGGCACTGATCGAGCGTGTGGAACGGGAAATCCGCTGGGCAGAGGTCGCTACGGCGAACCTGGCCGAGCCCCCCAGCGTGATGCACCTGTACATCCGGGCGCGGGGGTTGCAACTGGCCGGGGGGGAGCGGCACGCCAGCGCAATATATGGTCGAAGGGGCGGGTGGCGTGGACGCCGGGGCGGAGATCGGCGTGAGTTACTATCAGCCGCTCTCGCCAGAACTGCTGTTTACGGCCTTTCCCGATTATCTGCTGCTCACCGAAGGCAGCATCGAGAGCGCCGGTGGCCTGGAGGTGGTGCTGGAACTGCAAGGCATCGCAGACACGCCCGCGGCGGAAAGCGGCAACGTCATCGTGATGGATACGCAATATCTGCTGGGGATGAGTTTGCGCACCGGGCAGGCTTTGCTGGACCTGGCGGCAGCCATCCATCCAGAGATGACCTGGGAGCGGCAGGTGCCACTGCCCTACACCCTCACGGATGCCAGTGGCGAGGCCGTGACCGTGGCCACAGACGGACCGCTGGTGGCGCTCAACCCGGCCCTGCTGGAGCGTTCGCAGCAACTCGGCTTCCACAGCCTGCCCGCGCAGGCCCTGACGCCCGATGCGCTGGTGCTGGCGGCAGAAAGTGACGCCTGGCAAGCCCTGCGCGAAGCGGGCCAGACGGTGCTGGTGGTGCCGGATGATGCCGATATCGAAGCGGTAGCGGCGGCGTTGGGCGTGCCGGGGCGTGGTGTTGCGCTGCGCGCCTATCTGGGCCAATGAACACCCTTTGGCGGCGTTGGATCGCTTTTCGGCGGCAGGGGTGGGTGCAGTTAAGCTTGCTGACCGTGCTGGCCGTGCTGGGGGTTTGCTCTTTCAGCTGAACCTGGTGCGCGGCGCGGTGGAGGTGGAGCCGGGGCTGGTCTGGGAGGCCATCCTGGATGATGCGCCCCTGCTAAGTTACCAAAGCGAGCTGGATTATTCCGACCGCATGGTGCAGCGGGACGCCACGCTGATCACCGAAATCCGCCTGCCCCGGGCGGTGATGGCCTGTCTGATTGGCGTGGGGCTGGCCCTGGCCGGGGCCAGCCTGCAAGGGGTGTTTCGGAATGCGCTGGCGGACCCCAGCTTGATTGGTGTTTCCAGCGGGGCGGCCTTTGGCGCGGTGACAGGCATTGTGCTGGGCCTGGATCGCGATATTGGCATCCCGGCGGCGGCCTTCGCCAGCGGCTTGCTCACCACCGCGCTCATCTATCGGCTGAGTGTCCGCCGCTATCGCACTTCCGGCACCGATCTGTTGCTGATTGGGCTGGGTGTGAACGCCATCGCCAGCGCTTACATTGGCCTGGCGAGCTTTGCCGCGCGCGAAAGCCAGGTGGGCGACATCGTATTCTGGGCCTTTGGCAGCCTGGCGGGCATTTTCTGGGCGGATGTTTATGTTCCTTTCATCATGGTGGCGGTTGGCGCGGTGGTCTTGCCTTGGTTCGCCCGCGCCTTTAACCTGATGGCGCTGGGCGAAGATGAAGCGCGCCACCTGGGCGTGGATGTGGATTTCCTGCGGCTGGTGGTGATCAGCCTGGCCGCGATGATCGTGGGGGTGGGGGTGGCC
This sequence comes from Anaerolineae bacterium, assembly GCA_012031655.1. Classification (GTDB taxonomy): domain Bacteria; phylum Chloroflexota; class Anaerolineae; order Aggregatilineales; family J027; genus JAAUUD01. Next base: position 3,190 of record JAAUUD010000162.1, read on the forward strand.
TATGCGGGCGTGATCGGGTTTGTGGGGCTGGTGGTGCCCCATCTCGTGCGCCTGCTGGTGGGGCCAGACTATCGCGTGGTGTTGCCAGCCAGCGCGCTCGGCGGGGCGGTCTTTCTGCTGGCCGCGGACCTGGCGGCGCGCACCTTCGTCTCGCTGACGGAAGTGCCGCTGGGGATGATCACCACGCTGGTCGGCGGCCCAATGTTTGTGTTGCTGATCCTGTTCTCGCGGCAGCGCTAGGCGTCCTGCCAGGTGAATTTGAGTTCAGTCGCGGTTTTGCGCGGTGCATCAATGTAGATGATGTGGCCCGATTGCGGATTTCCCTGAGCAGATAGTCCGCCAGGGGTTCGCGCACGTAGCGTCGAATAATGCGCCGCAGGGGGCGCGCTCCGTATTGCGGTTCATCGTTGCGGCCCAGCATCCAGGCGCGCGCTTTGCCCGAGAAACGAAGTTCCAGCCCCCGGGTTGCGGCCAGGCGGTTTTCCTGCTTCAGCATCAGGCCCAGGATTTGATCCAGGTCCTGGTCGCTGAGCGGGTGGAACATGATCACATCGTCCAGGCGATTGATAAACTCTGGCCGCAGGTGGGCGCGCACATCCTCCAGCACCAGCGCCTCGGTCTCTGGCGCGATGGTCCGATCCGTGAGATGGCGCGCCCCCAGGTTGCTGGTGAGGATCATCCACCGCCTCGCTAAAGCTGGCGATGTTGCCCTGAGAGTCCGTCAGGCGGCCTTCTTCCATCACCTGAAGCAGGATATCCAGCACGCGATTGTGCGCTTTTTCGATTTCATCAAACAGCACCACGATATAGGGTTGCTCGCGCACGCGGTCGGTGAGCTGGCCACCGCCCTCGTAGCCCACGTAGCCCGGCGGCGCGCCAATCAAGCGCGAGACGCTGTTTTCATCCATGTATTCGGACATATCGAGCTGGAGCATGGCGTCTTCGTTATCGAACAGGAATTCGGCCAGGGCTTTGGCAAGCTCTGTTTTGCCGACGCCGCTGGGGCCAATGAACAGGAAGGAGCCAATAGGCCGCCGGGGGTCCTTGAGGCCCACCCGTGCGCTTTTTACGGCCCGGCTCACAGAAATAACCGCTGCATCCTGCCCAATGATGCGGTCTCGCAGGTGCTCGACCATCCGCGCATATTTGGTGCGCTCGTCCTCGCCCAGTTTGCTGACCGGGATGCCGGTCATTTGCCCGGCGGCCAGCATCACGTCTTCGGCATCCAGGCGCTGGGTATCTTTGGCCGGGGGTTTGAAGGCGACGCCCGGTTGCGCCCCCCAGTTTGATGAGGGCGGCGGCGCGGTGCAGCAGGTGTTCGGCACTGCGCGGCAGGGGCGGGCTGCCGAGGTAGCGCCGGGCCAGGTCTGCCGCGCTGTTGAGCGCTTCATCGCTGATGCTGATGCCGTAATCCGTGGCGATGTTGGGCTGCAAAACGCGCAGGATAGCGCGGGTTTCTTCCAGGCTGGGTTCTGGAACGCGCAAAATCTGGCTGTTTTCTGTGATGATGGCCACCTTGGAGAGCGTTTGGTCCCAATCGGCCTGGGTGGTGGTGGCGATGATCACAGGATCGGTGCCCAGAAAGGCTTTCTGAAGGTTGGCCCCGGCTTTGGGATAGAGCGCGCGCCCGGGTGGGCCAAAGAAGCGGCCCAGGTGCGGCACGAACAAAACGCCGCCCCCCGCTTGCTTGATCGCAATTTGCATGGCTTCTACGCTCATATCCAGAAAGGCTTCTTCCTGAACCTGAATGAGCCGGTGCAAGCCCTGCGGCGCCTGCCCGTTAGCGATGAGCTGCGCCAGAGAATAGACCAGCGTGCGCTTCCCGACGCCATCTGGCCCGATGAGGATGACATGCCGGGTGCGGGCCTGGGCAATCATGTTCATCAGGTCGCGCAGCAGGGCCTCGCGCAGATAAACCGGGGTGGCTTCCCCTGCGCGAATCAAGGCCACGTGGTCCAGCGTGGTGTTCGATTTGCGCGGCTTGACCTCTGCTGAGGCCGGGACGCCTGCCCCAACCAGCGTGCGGTGGCCCATCAGGGCATGGACGGCGGTTTTGGTGATGCCGTGTTGCTCCAGCAGGGCAGCGGTGCCCAGTTGCCGCTCTGTGAGGGCGGCCAGCAGGTGGTCGGTCCCGATGTAAACTTCATCCAGGGCCTGCGCCACCGAAAGCGCTTCGTCCAGCGCGATGATCATCTGGCGGCTGAGTTGCGCGGCACGGCCCTTGTCAGTCAGCAATTCCAGGTCGCCGTTGCTATCGCGGCGGGTGTCGATGGCCAGTTCCACCTGTCTTTCCAGGCGGGTGAGGTCCGTGCCGCGTTGTTCGCGAAACTCGGCCAGCAGGCGGGCGGCGGGTGTTCTGGACGGCGCAGCAGGGCCAGCAGCGCCACCTCGGGAAAGAGGTTGCGCTTGCGTTTGCGCTGCATGATCTCCACGGCATCGTACAGGATGGCGGTGGTCTCGCTGGCAAGCAAGTTAGGGTTGAGCGTGGACACGCGCGGGATTCTCCTTCTGGCCTACGTGCTCCATTGTAGCAGAAGCCAGGCCAGGGCAGCAGCCTGAGCTTGCAAGCTTGGCGCCAAGCAAGCGTGGGGCAAGCGGTCACCATTTCTCAGTGAACCTTCATGAGGCACTGAAGTTTCCATACTATAGTGATATTGGACTGGGGTTCTCAGCCGTAAGATGTGTTCATGCAAGAGAAAGTGAGAGAAAAATGCGTAAGCTGATCATTATGACGTTGGTTGTGGCGCTCCTGGGCGCTTTTGCGATGCCTGCGACTGCTCAACAAGGCACCATTGTGGATGTGGCCGTTGGTAACGCGGACTTCGAAACGCTGGTGGCGGCGGTGATCGAAGCGGGCCTGGCGGATACGCTGAGCGGCCCCGGCCCCTACACCGTTTTTGCCCCCACCGATGCGGCTTTTGAAGCCTACCTGAACAGCAATGGGATCACCGCCGAGCAACTGCTGGCCAGCCCCATGCTGCGGAGTATCCTGCTCTACCATGTGGTGCCGGGTAACATCTCCTCCGGCGATGTTGCCAGCCTGATTGCCGCCAATGGGGGCCGCATCTTCCCCGAAACTGCTCTGGGTTCCCGCTTGCTGCTGAGCCAGGGCGGCAGCGTGCTGCGTGTGAATGGCTCTATTGTGATTGCGGCGGATGTGCAGGCCAGCAATGGCGTGATCCACGTGATTGACCGTGTGCTGATCCCCTCGGGTACCCTCACCGATGTGGTGGGCGTGACCTCGCAACGCGGCGAATTTACCATCCTGAAGGCGGCCATCGAAGCGGCGGGTTACGTGGGCTTGCTGAACAACCCACGCCGCAATTACACCGTCCTGGCGCCGACTGACGCGGCCTTTCGTGACCTGCTGAATGCGCTGGGCGTGACCGCCGAAGAACTGCTGGCCAACCGCTCGCTGCTGCGCGAAGTGCTGGCCTATCATGTGATCCCTGGGGAGGTGTTCTCCACGGATGTGCTGGCACTGGGGGCTGCCAGCGGCGGTAGCTTCTCGGTCGAAACCCTGCAAGGCGGGACTGTGAACGTGGCTGCCAGCGGCGATGCCACGAACTATAGCGTGCGCTTCAACAATGCTGGTTTGGTGACCCGTGATGTGCTGGCCAGCAACGGCGTGATCCACATCATCGATGCGGTGTTGCTGCCGGGCGAATAAACGCAACGCGCAGAAGCATATTTCTGTTTTGCCAGGACCGAGCCCACGGCTCGGTCCTGCTGCGTTCTAGCAGGGCTACTCCTGAACAGCCGAGAGGATCACCCGCGCATCTTCCAGGTAGTAGAGCTGATAGCGCGTGTCGGGCAAGAACGCCGCGTACTGCTCTCGCAAGAGGTAGAAGCGTGTGGCACCCAGCAACAGGCTGGGGTCTGCGGGCAGGTGCTCGCCCTGCCGCACCCTGCCGCGCCACTGCTGCACCTCTGCCTGATTAATCTGCTCATCGTAGTTGCGCTGGGCCAGCCTGATCAGCACAAAACCCACGGCCAGCAACGCAATCATGGTGAGGGCCGTGCCCAGCAGCACCAGCGTGCTGCTGCCCAGGCGCAGTTCTTCCGCAAACAGGTATAAAAACCCCACCGCCAACGGCAAAAAAACCACATATCGCCCACAGCCACCCCCCACCCGGCGTAAGCGCAGTTGATCGAGCTGGCGCGGGCTGAGCTGCCCGATTTGGTTGGCGGCCAGGTCTTCCGGCGTAAAGTCAAAAGCGGTCATCAGGGCTGGGGTGGGGGAATGCGACGACATGGTTCTGGGCTCCCGAATGGCCAACTGATCCCAGGGGTGGCGGGGGCGTTCCCACGGGGATCAGCAGGCAGGCCAGGCTAGCGTTGGGGTGTTTCGGCTTCCAGGGCGCGGATCATCTCGGCAATGGTGGTGAACTTGATGCGTGGGCGGCCCTGGGCGGCACCGCGCGCCATCTCCAGCGCGTTGAGCACCTCCCAGCGTTCAAAGGAGAAGGCCTGCGGTTGGCAGCCCAGCACAAAGTTATA
>JAAUUD010000163.1 GCA_012031655.1 Anaerolineae bacterium
GGGGTCGGTGCCTGGAAGCTGGGCGGGGTCAATGGGGCAACCAGCACGGAATCTGGCAAGGGCGGCGTGGGGGTGGCAAAGCGCGGCGGAACGGTCAGTGGGGTATCGCGCCCACGCAGTAGCGCCTCCAGTTCTGCGCCCACCAGCCGCACGCTCGCGATGCGCGTTTGCGGGTCTTTATCCAGCATTTGCAGGATCAAACTGGCCAGGGCGGGCGGAGCATCCGGGCGCAGGCTCAGCACCTCCGGCGCCGGCTTATAAACAATCGCGTTGATCACGGCAATGGGCATTTCAGCGTCGAAGGGCCGCTGGCCAGTCAACATCTCAAAGAGCATCACGCCAAAAGCCCAGATATCGGCGCGTTCGTCCACCGTCTCCCCCAGGATGACCTCTGGACTGACATAGGCGTAGGTGCCAATCAGGGCGCCGCTGGCAGTCACGCCAGACCGGTCGCCCATCCGCGCCACCCCAAAATCTGAGAGCCGGGGCCGTCCGTTGGCGTCCAGCAGCACATTCTGCGGCTTGAGGTCGCGGTGAATGATGTTGAGCCGATGGGCACGCGTAAGTGCATCCGCAATATCCAGGGCGATTTCCAGAATGCGGTGGATGGACAGCGGCGCCTGCTGCTGGAGGAGTTCCGCCAGCGAGCCACCTTCCACATATTCCATCACCAGAAAATGCGTTTGCTCTTGCTGCACTGCCTGCAACATCTTGACGATGTTGGGGTGATCCAACTGGCGCAGGGCTTCGCCCTCGCGCAGGAAGCGCTCCAGCAGGGTTGCGTCTGCTGCCAGCACTTCTGGCTTAAGCACTTTGATGGCTACAGGTTGCTGCGTCTGGCGGTCCAGGCCCCGATAAACGTGGCCCATGCCGCCCTGCCCCAGCAATGCCAGCACCTCGTAGCGATCCTGGATGAGAAAGCCTGCGCTAAACATGGCGTCCGTTCCCCGCTTTTGCGTGCAATTCTATCATAGCACCAGGCAAGCTGTGGCTAGTGAGTGCGCCGGTTTCGTGGCATAATCCACGCTTATGAGCGTGCCTCACTGTGCTCTCTGCGATAGCAACCCAACTGCCAAAGCCCAGCAAACCCCAACCGATTTGCTGGAAGGCGACTATTGCCCGGTCTGCCACCAACCCACCTGCCGTGCACATCTGCGCATTGTGCGCTGGCGCTGGAAAACCACCCGCCAGACGGATAGCGCTCAAGTCTGTGAGCGCTGTAAACGCACCTATCAGCATCGCTACTGGGACTCTGCCCAGCGCGATTGGATTAGTTAGGAGCCAACAATGACCCACCGTGACCCCATTTTGCTTTCGGAAACCGCCCAACGCCATGTCGAAGCCTACATCGAAACTGTTTTTGTGCGCGAGCGGACCGAACACGCCGCCATCAGCGCCACCACCACCGAAAACGGCCTGCCGCAGATCGATGTGCGGCCCCAGGAAGGCTACTTTTTGATGTGGCTGGCGCGCGCCATCGGGGCGCAAACTATCGTGGAAATCGGCACCCTGGCGGGCTACTCTGGGGCGTGGCTGGCCCAGGCCTTGCCGCCACAGGGCAAGCTCATCACGCTGGAGCTGAGCGCCGAACATGCGGCAGTGGCGCAACGCAACTTTGAGTTGCTGGGCTTGGCCGAGCGGGTTGAAATCCACGTGGGCAATGCGCACCAGAACCTGACTCAGATCGCAGGTCCGGTAGACATGGTTTTTATTGATGCCGAAAAAGAGGGCTACGACGCCTACCTGGACTGGGCGCTGGAACATGTGCGCCCCGGGGGGGTCATCGCAGCCCATAACGCCTTGCGGCAGGGTCAGGTCGCGGACCCGGCAAATGAAGATGCCGGGGTTGCCGGGATGCGCCGCTTTAATGCGCGCCTGGCGCAAGAGCCGCGCCTGCTGCCCCTGCTGGTGCCCTTTGGGGATGGCACCGTGATTGGGCTGGTGCAGGGTTAAGCACGCTGCGGCAACGGCTCTACCCGCGCTTCTACGTATTCGGTTTTGGCCCGCACCAAGCCCGCTTTGCGGGCGGGCGTATGCAGCGGTTTTCCACCAGGACCACCCGCACCCCCAGGCCTGGCAGTTCGTAAGTGGTGTGCCATTCCTGCATCCCCACCGCGTTCCGCCAGAATTTAAGCCGCGCTTCGGTATCCAGGCGGCGGATTTCGTTGCGTGCGCGCTTCATGCGCATCTTGGCCAGATGCTCGGCCAGGTCTTTCATTTCTTGTTCGCTCATCTGCTGCATCGTCCTTGCGCCTTTCCATGTGCTGCATCGGACTGCCCTGGGGTCCGATCCTCCCAAAGCGCTTGAATTGTAGCACAGCATCGCCTACAATTCCGCTATGAGCGAGCAACTGTCCCTCTTTGGTGCCCCGAACCCGAAACCACCCGCCCCCAGACCGTGAGCGAAGTCACGGCTCACATTCGCCAGCTGTTTGACACCCAACCCGGCCTGCAAGATGTCTGGATCGAAGGGGAGGTCAGCAACTTGCGGCGGGCGCCGTCTGGGCACCTGTACTTCACGCTGAAAGACAAAACCGCACAACTGAAGGCCGTGATGTGGAAATCCAGCGCGGGGCGCCTGCGCTTCGAGCCACAACATGGCGATCTGGTGCTGGCCCATGGGCGCATCAGCGTCTACGAGACGCAGGGCAACTATCAGCTCTACGCCGATGCCCTTCAACCCGCCGGTATCGGTGACCTGAACCGCCAATACGAACTCCGTAAAGCCAAGCTGGAGGCCGAAGGCTGGTTTGACCCCGCCCGCAAGCGCCCTCTGCCGCCCTTCCCACGCCGTATCGGGGTGGTGACCTCCGCCAGCACCGCTGCCTTTCAGGATGTGCAAAACGTGCTGCGCCGGCGCTATCCCATTGCAGAGGTGCTGCTGAGCGGCACCCTGGTGCAGGGCGAGACCGCCCCGGCGCAAATCGTGGCGGCTATCCAGCGCATCAACCAGCGCGCAGATGTGGATGTGCTGTTGATTGTGCGCGGTGGCGGCAGCCTGGAGGACCTGTGGTGCTTCAACGATGAAGCCGTGGTGCGCGCCGTGGCCGAGTCGCGCATCCCGACGATTACCGGCGTGGGGCACGAGATCGACTTTACGCTGGTGGACTTTGCCGCCGACCAGCGCGCCCCCACCCCTCCGCCGCCGCCGAGATGGCCACCCCCTATGATGTGATGACGCTGCTGGCCACCGTGCGCGAGCTGCGCGGGCAAATGGCGGCGGCCCTGCAAGACCAACTCACCGAGCGCCGTGCCAGGCTCCAGAACGAGGCTCGCACCCTGCGCTTGCTCACCCCACAACGCCAGATTGAGCGCCTGCGCCAGAAATTGGACGACCAGACCGCGCGGATGGCTGGTGCGCTCCGCAACACCGCCCGCCAGGAGCGCCAACGCCTGGTGGGGTTGAATGCCCGCCTGCAAGCCGCCAGCCCGCAGAATTTGCTGGCGCGGGGTTATGCCATTGTGGAGCGCGATGCCGACGGCCTGCGCATGAACAGCGCCCAACAAGCCGCCCCTGGCACCACCCTGCGCGTCACCCTGCATGATGGCACCCTCAAAGCGACCGTTAAGGAGCGCGCCCTGCGCCCGGATGCCTGAGGCAGGCACGCGCCATCAAGAGAACATGAGGCCCCCCAATGGAACCCTTTTCCCTGGAAGACGCCCTGCAACAACTGGATGAGATCGTCCGGCGGCTGGAGAGCGGCGAGCTTTCGCTGGAAGCCGCAGTGGCGCTCTTTGAACAGGGCCAGGCGTTGGTCCAGCAGTGCGAAAAAGACCTGGACGCCAAAGAACTCCGCATCCAGCAAATTCTGGAGAATGGCGCCGTGGCCGCGTTGGACTAGCCCCGGCAATTTCTTGACAAGTGCCCGCGCCCGGTCTACTATCTGGGGCATGATGGCAACCCTGTATTTTGCTTACCCCAGCTTTTATGGCCCGTCGTGCGCTTGCGCCGTTCGGTGGATGGGTGCTGGATAAGTTCCGCAGGGTGCCCAACAGACCACGAACCCACCCCCCGGCGCAAGCCCGGGGGTTTTTTGTTTTACGAGGAGGCGCAATTGGCTTAACTGCACAGCCCCAAACGCACGGCGGGTTTCTATAATTTTTGACCAGGCTTAGACCAAGACCATGAGGAGAAAACAAAGCCATGCCCGAAAATCGTGTTGCTGAGCTTCGCGCTCAGATCGACCCCATCAACCTGCAAATCCTGGAATTGCTGAACCAGCGCGCCAGCATTGCGCGGCAGATTGGCCAGGCCCAGCAGGAACTGGGCGTAAGCCACTACGACCCCGAACGCGAAGCCCAGATGTTGCAGGAACTGGAACAGGCCAACAACGGCCCCTTCAGCAACGAGACCATCAAAGCCCTGTTTCGTGAGATTTTCCGCGCCACGCTGGCCCTGGAAGAAAAAGACGCCCGCGCCAAAATTCGCGTGCAGCGCCAGACCCCGGATGAAAAGACCATCATCACGCTGCCAGATGGCACCCAGGTTGGCAACAGCCTCTTTCAGGTGATTGCGGGGTCCTGCGCGGTGGAGAGCTTCGAGCAGATGGATGAAGTTGGCGCGGCCCTGGCGGCCCGGGGTGTCCGCGTGATGCGCGGCATGGCCTATAAGCCACGTACCTCGCCCTACGACTTCCAGGGCCTGGGCGAAAAAGGGCTGGAAATCGCCCGCCAGGTCGCCAACAAATACAACATGTACGTCACCAGCGAGATTATGGACGCCTCGCAAATCCCGATGATGTCCGACTATGTGGATATCTTCTGGGTGGGTGCCCGCAACATGCAAAACAGCTTCTTGCTACGCGCCCTGGGCAAAATCAAGCAGCCGATCATCCTCAAGCGCGGGCTATCCGCCACGCTGGAAGAGTTCCTCTATGCAGCGGAATACATCGTCAGCAGCGGCAACCCGAACGTCATCCTCATTGAACGCGGCATCCGCACTTTTGAGAAATGGACGCGCAACACGCTGGATATCAGCGCGGTGGCGGTGCTGAAGCTGGAAACGCACCTGCCCATCGTCGTGGATATTTCGCATTCCGCCGGGCGCCGGGATATTGCAATCCCACTGGCGCGTGTGGTCAAGGCCAGCGGCGCAGATGGCCTGATGGTGGAAGTTCACCCCAACCCACCCGTCGCCATGAGCGACGCCAAGCAACAACTCAGCATTCCAGAGTTTAACGCGGTGATGGATACCCTGGAATTAGGGATGATGGAGCCTGCTTAAGCGCAGGCGGGCGCAGGGGCTGGTGGGCTCCTGCGCGGCACCACGCCCAAGGCAGGGCAAAAACTCAGCGCAACGAGAGCGGCGCCGCGCGTTCGACCTGCATCTGGCTACGCACCTGCAAGTAGGGCGAGACCGATTCCACCGTCGCCACCACCTCGTAAATGAGTTCCTCTGCAGGGACGCTGCCATACACCACCACCTGATACCCCTGGAGCTTGATACTCAGGGGCAGGTGGCTGGTGAACTCGTTACGCTTGAGGGCACTGATGATCAACTGACGCAGTTTGTTTTGCATGATCGTGATTAACCCTGAACGCACGGATAACCTGGGGTTTGCCGTGCGTTTACTTTCTGTTTAACGCTTTTTATAGTGTGCCAGATACGCTACGCTTAAGTCAAGATGAGGCAGCAAGACCACACAAGGTAGGGCGTTATGCGTGGCTATTTTCATCAACTTTTAATTTTTCTGGGCGGGCTGGCCTTGCTGGGCCTGGCTGCCGGGGCCGTGCGTAGCCAACCCGCTGCCCAGCCCTTGCCCATCGGCGTGTTGCTGGAACGCGGCGCAGAAGGCGACCGGGCCACCCAACTAGCGGTTCAGCAGATTAACGCCGCCGGGGGCCTGCTTGGCCCTGGTGGGGAGCGCTACGAACTCCAGCTTGTTTATCCCCGCAACGCGCCCACCCGTCCAGAAGACATCCCCACCGCGCTGGAAGACCTGCGCGCCCAGGGCGCCCGCGCCATCCTGGGCCCAGGCGAAAACCTGCTGGCCTTCCCGAACCTGGAACCGCTGGCCCGCGCTGGCGTCCCGGTGCTAACCCTGGCCACCGCAGACACCCTCACCGACCTGGATGTGACCAACAACATCATGCGGATGCAGGCGGCAGAGGGCTTCCATAGCCGGGCAGCCGCAGACTTCCTGACGAGCACCCTGGGCACCCAGCGCATCGCGATTGTGCAAACGGAAGTCGAAGCCACCGAAGCGGTGATCGCCTTCGAAACCGCCCTGGCCGAGCGTGGCCTGGCGCCGCTAGTCAAGCTCCAGGCCACCGATGCGGCCAGCCTGGCCGAGCAGTTGCCGCAGCTCAACGCCGCTAACCCGGGATGCCATTGCCTTCTGGGGCGCGCCCCGGAGATGCTCAGCGTGCTGGATAGCCAGCAGCAGGTCGGCTGGCGCGGCGTCTTCTACTATCGGGATGCGCAAGCCGCCATCCTGAGCGGCGCCCTGCCCCCGGCACAGGTCACTGGCATGTTGGGCACAGCAGGCTGGGTCTACAGCACCCCGAACCGGCTCAGCCAGCAATTTTTGGCGCAATATGTGGCTGCCTATGGCCAGATTCCCGGCACGGATGCCGCCGCCGCTTATGATGCCATCTTCACGCTGACCGGGCAGGTGCGCCTGGTTGGGCCAGAGATGCCGCAGCTCTATGAATCGCTGCGTGCAGTGCAGACGCTCAACACGGTGCAGGGGCAGCTCAACCCGGGGGGCGTATACCAATGGCGATTTCTCGCGCCTGGTGGGGGTGTTCCAGGTGGGGCGCCCCGGCAACCTGGACCTGCTGGCGGTCTATCAGGATAACCTGCGCCTGCCTGCCAGTGCCTACACCGATGGCGGCCTGCGCGAAGTAGCCGCCCTGAGCACCCCCAGCCCTTCCCCCACGCCCAGCCCAACGCCCACCATCACGCCCATCCCCAGCCCCACCCCCAGCCAGCTTCAACTGAGCATCCGCGAAGGGGGAACCACCGTCTGGAGCGGTCCGGGCGAACTCTACGCGGAACTGGGCCGCCTGGAAGCAGGCAACAGCGCCTTCATCGTGGGCGCCACGGAGGATTTCGGTTGGTACGTGATCCCTTTTTCGCGGCCGGGATTGGCTGGGTCTTTAACGAACAGGTCACTGTGTTCGACCCCGGCGGCCTGCTTAACCTGGTGCCCATCATCGATGCGGCGCCCCCCCAGAGCGCCAGCCCCACCCCCGTGATTGCCGTGGCGGATATCGTCATCGCGGGCGTGAGCATCGCGCCGGAGCCTATCGCCGTGGGCCGCCCTTTTACCATCACGGTGGTGCTGCGGAACACGGGCACTGTCCCGGCCAGCGGCTTTAGCGTGACGGGCATCCTCTCGCCGGGGCCGGTTTATGCCACCAGCTATGTGGATAGCCTGCCGGCCAATGCAGAAATTACGGTGTTGCTGCCGGCGCGGCTGGATGCCGCCGGCGCATTTGTAGGGGATGTGATCGTGGATTACAACAACGACATCCTGGAAACAGAAGAGGGCGAGACCAACAACACCTTCCGCCTCAATTACACCGTTGATTTTGCGGTGGTGAACCAGCGGAACAACGAGTTTGTACGCCAGCGGGGGCGCCTGGACCGTGGCCGGGGGCTATCGGACCTGGGCTGGGACTGGCGCC
>JAAUUD010000164.1 GCA_012031655.1 Anaerolineae bacterium
CATCCAGAAAGGACACCCCCATCATGCAAAATCGCCTGAGCACCTACGCGCTATTGCTGGGTGGAATGGCCATCTTTGGCAGCGGAACGCCAATCAGCAAGATCGTTACCGAGGGCTTTCCGCCCTTCCTGGCTTCTGGCTTGCGGATGTTGATGGCGGTGCTGGTGCTGGCCTTGGTGGTCTATCCCAACGGGCGCGCTTCCGCCAGCTTTCCGGGCAGGATTGGCGCGTGCTGGGCGCGATTGCGCTGGTTGGCATGTTCGGCTTTAGCGTCTTTATGCTCATCGGAATGCGCCATGTGAGCGGGGTGCTGGGCAGCAGCATCATGAGCACCACGCCCAGCATCACGGCGCTGGGGGCCTTCTTGTTCCTGAATAACCAACTGGGTTGGCGGAAAATCGGGGCGGTGGTGCTGGCGGTGGTGGGCGTGCTGGTGTTGCAGCTCAATCGCGAGGGCGCATCGGGCGGCGGGGAACAGGTGTTGCTGGGTAGCGTGCTCGTTTTTCTGGCCGTGTGCAGCGAGGCCGCCTTTACCCTGCTGGGGCGGGTGGCCAGCGAAGCGCTGAACCCGGTGCTCATCACCTTTCTGGCCAGCCTGGGTGCGCTGGGGTTGTTTTTGCCTTTCATGCTCTACGACGCCAGCCGCTTTGACCCCAGCGCCGTGACCCTCGGTCAGTTGCTCGGCTTGCTATGGTGGGGCGTGGGGACGCTGGCCCTGGGCACGGTGGTGTGGTATTCCGGGGTGCAACGGGTGGAGGGCAGCACCGCCGCAGGCTTTATGGGCGTGATGCCGCTCAGCGCGCTGGTGCTGTCCTACCTCCTGCTTGGGGAGCCTTTTCGCGTGGTGCATCTGCTGGGCTTCGGCATTGTGCTCAGCGGAATCCTGTTGTTGGCCAATGCCCACCGCCAGCGCTAGTCCATGCTCAGCAGCAGGAGCATCACCAGCGCCAGCAAGGCCACCAACACCCCGCCCAACCCAACCCAGAGCAGCGCCCCATAGGCGTTTTCTGGGGCGGTGGTGGCAGAAAGCGGCACGCCCTGGTCCAGTTTCAGGGTGGTGTCGGTCCGAGACGGCGGCAGAAACTCCTTCGTGGGCACCTCCTGGTTAATGACCTCAGGAAAGGCGTGTGGCTTGGCCACCAGCCTGAGTTGCGGCTTGTTGTTCAGCGCATCCTCGTAGCGTTGCCAGAAGAGGTCCGCAGTGGCAACGCGGCGGCCTGGGGCTTTGCTAAGCGCCTGATCCAGCACGCGGCCCAGGCTCAGGGGCAGCTCTGGGCGAAAATCTGTGATGAGGGGCGGCGGGGCGTAGAGGTGCATGTTCATCAGGGTGAAGGGGTCTGGGTCCTGGAAGGGCAGGCGCCCGGCCAGCATTTCAAAAAGCACCACCCCCAGGGAGTAAATATCCGTGCGACGGTCCAGCGGGTCGCCTAGCCACTGTTCTGGAGACATGTACGCCGGGGTGCCCAGCAAGGCGCCGGTTTTGGTGATGCGGTTCGTGCCCAGGTCCACGTTTTTGGCCAGCCCAAAGTCCGCCAGCTGGATGGTTCCCTTGGCATCAAAAAAGATGTTGCTGGGCTTCAGGTCGCGGTGAATGATGCCCAGTTCGTGCGCATAGGTCAGCGCCCGGACAAGTTGTTGCAGGATCTGCGAAACCTCATCCAGCGCCAGCGGCCCCTGGCGCAAATGCTCCGAAAGGGTGCCGCCGGGCATGTAGTGCATCACAAAGTAGAGCTTATCCAGTTCCTCGCCAAAGTCGATTGGGCTAAGGATATGCGGGTGTTGCAGCGACGAAATGATCTGCACCTCCCGCCGAAAGCGGCGTGCATCGCGGTGCTGGTCATTGAGCAGGGCGGCTTCGTACACCTTGACCACCACCGAAGCCCCCGTGCGCGCATCGACCGCCTCGTTGACCGAGACGCGTGTTTCATCGTTGCGTGTGATGACCCGCACAAAGCGATAGTGGCTAATCCAGGGCGCGCTATCCAGCGTCATTTTCTGTGATCTCCCAAACTTCCAGCGTTCCATCCCGGTAGACAATCCAGAGCTCCTCCTGGCGGAAGATCGCTTTTTCCACCGGGCGCGCTGGTTCCAACGTGGCCAGCAAATAGCCAGAAATCGTCTCTACAAGATGCACAGCATCCGAAACGCAGGCCATGCGCCGCCCGCCGGCCTCAAACCCTGCACTGCGTAGCGGACCGGTGCTATCCAGCAGGGCATAGCGCAGCGGCGCCAGCTCGCTGTTCCAGATTTCGACGTTGCCCAGGGCATCGACCGCTGCGGCGGTGCTGCCATCAAAGTTCACCGCCAGAATCGGCGCTTCTAGCCGAAAGAGCACCTGGGGCAGGTTTGGTTGCTCCTGGTTCCACAGGCGCACGCTGCCATCCACGCTGCCCGAGACGACCTGCCTTTCGGTGGGAGCCAGGCAGGTCACCGCGCCAAGGTGGCCGCGCAGAACCTGGCGCTGCTGCCGCTTTTTGAGGTCCCAGACGCGGATGGTCTGGTCCTGCCCGGCGGAATAGAGCCACTGCCCGCTGTGGCTGAAGGCCACGCACAGCACCTCCGCCTGATGACGCGCCAGGATGCCGGCGGGTTGCCCGGTTGCAGTTTGCCACAGCCGCACCGTGTGGTCATCGCCGCCAGAAGCCAGCCAATCCCCCTGCTCATCAAACGCCAACGCCTGGATTGCGGCCTGGTGCCCGCTCAAAATGGTGAAGTCCGCCTCGGCGCCTGCCTGCCACAGCCGAATGGTGCGGTCGCGCCCGCCAGAAGCCCCCCACGGGCCACAAAAGGCCAGCGCCTTGGCCCAGTGACGCTTGCCCCGCGCAATCGCCAACTCCACCAGCGGGTCCACGATGTTGGAATCGTCGTAATCCAGTTCCGTGAGCGGTTCCAGAAAGGCATCTTCCATCTTGAAGCCAAAGCGCTGCACAAAACCCGCCCGGGTATATTGCTGCTCCTGCAACCACCGCAGGAACAAGCGGCGTTTATCAAAGAGCGTCAGGCGGTCTTCCAGATGGGCGAGCGCCTCGTGCGAGAGGCTAAAGCCGCAGAGGGGGCACTCCAACATGCTAAAGGGATAGGTGCGGGTGTTGGGGGCTTGCAACCGGGCCAGGCGGAAGCCACAGGCCGGACAGGGGGCAAATTCTGGGTCTGGCGGCTCTTGCAGTTCGGTTTCAGGCGGCACCCGGTCCGCAAAATCATGTTGCGGTCAGCATAACTGAGCATTGGGTAGCGCTGGAGCAACCAGGCGCTGCCCGCCGTGAGCAGCAGAAAGACCCCCGAAAGCGCCAGCGCGGCCCGTGCTGGGCTGCTCCCAAAGGGTGCATAACGGAGCTGGACCTCGTGTGTTCCGGCGGGCAGGTGCAGCAGCATCAGGTGCTCGTGGTTTTCGATAGTCAAGGGCTGGCCATCCAGCCGGGCGCGCCAGCGGGGGAAGTAGGTCATGCTCAGGACGACACTGGTGGGCGCTTCGGCTTCGTAGGCAAAGTGCAATTCAGCGGCGCGGTCTGCCTTCAGCGCCATCGGAAAGGTCGGCAAACGCAGGGCGCGGTCCACGCGCACATCCTCCAGCAGCGCATCAACCAGCGGCGCGGCGCCTGCGGCGTGCTGTTCGGCCAGCAGCGGGATCAGGTTAAAGCCCACGAAGTAGACCTGGCCTGCGCCCACTGGCTGGTGGCTAAGCAGGCTATAGGTCTGGCCGTCTTCCTGAACGGTGATGAGGTCCTGCGCGGCATCGTAGTAGGTGGCGCCGACGGCTGGCCCCTCTGGGGTGCTAAAGCGCAGGCGCGTGGGCACATCCCCGGCCAGGCCCGGTGCCACCCGGGGGCGATAATCGCCTTCCAGCGTAAAAGGGATGGCGCGCACCCCAAACAGGCTAAAGCCCTGCTGGTAAAGCTGTTCCGCGCCGCTCAGGTCGATGATGAGCGTGCCGCCTGCCGCCACCCAATCGCCCAGCGCTTGCTCCACGGCATTAACCGAGGGCACGCGCGTCATCCCGATGGCGGAAAAGTGCGCCAGGTAGAGGTCGGAGTAGCGCGTGGGGTCTGGCGAGTGCCCCTCGGAGGCAAAAGGAAAAGCGAACAGCCATTCCGTGGGGTTTTCACCCAGGATCAGCATGCGGCCTGGCGGCAAGACCTGGGCCAGCGCCGGGCGTTGCTGGCGGGCCAGCAGGCGATAGCGACCGCTGCTGGCCACCGGGCGAAAGCTTTCCAGCGGGAGGGGAGCGGGCTGATTGGTCACCACGTGGCCCACATCCCACAGGGCCAGCACGCGCTCGACATAAGCCGGAGCACCCTCCAGGCCGCGCAAGAGGCGCCGCACGGTGAATTGCTGTGGCGTGTTTTCCAGCGCCCAGCCTGCGGTGCTGGGGCGGTCGGTGGTTGCACTGCTAAAGAAGATGTGCGCCGCGCTGGGGCTGGGGTCCACCAGGGGGGCCACGCGCCCGGCCAGGGGTTGGGTTGCCAGCAGCTCGCCCAGGGCTTGCTCTTCGGTGGTGCTGGGTTGGTTGGCCAGCGTGCGCCAGGCCGGGAGCGCATCCAGCGCGATGATCAACACCAGGCACAGCAACACAAAACGCGGTTTGCGAAAGCTGGGCGCTACCGTTGCAAAGATGAGCGCCAGCGGAACCACCCCCGCCAGCACAAAGCGCTCCGGCAAGAAGAGCTGGCCAAAAGGCAAAAGCTGGTAGACGCCACTTTTCTGGCCCAGTGAAAGGAGGATCATCAGCAGGGCACTGCCCAGCAGGGCGCGGTGATATTCCCGCACTTCGCTGAACATGAGGTAGGCCCCCAGCACCAGGGCGACGACGCCCACACTCACAAAGCCTGCCGGGGTGTTCAGCGGCAAGAGCGCCTCCAGGGGGAGCGCAAACTGATCTACCTTGGTTTCGGGTAGGTTGGGCACGTGGGCCAGTTCTGCTCCGCTGTACGCGGGCAACAAGTAGCCCGCCACCATCCCCGCCCCCAAGAAGATGGGCAGCAGGGCCAACACCGCCCGGCGCAAAGGCACAAAGATATTCGTCAGCAGGCGCAGCAACACATACACGCCCATCAAAATGGCAAAGATGGCTGCTTGCATGGGGTGCGCCAGAATGCACAGGCCCCACAGCAGGGCCAGCATCGTAAAAATTGAGCTGATCTCGCGCTCTCGTAAAATACGTTCTGTGTTCCAGAGCAGCCAGGGCAGAAAAACCAGCGCCACGCCGCGCGCCAGGTTGCCTTCAATAAAAAAAGTCCGCATCACATAGGGCGAGGTGAGCGCGATGAGCGCCCCGGCGATGGCCCAGCTGCTGCTCTGGCCCCAGCGCGCCCCGATGTGAAAGAGGCTACCCGCAAAGCCCAGCAACAGGAGCGTCACCAGCACGCGAAAAGCCAGTTCGGCATCGCCCAAAAGCGCGGTCAGCGGGCCAAGCAGCCAGGTTGTTAGCGGTGGATAGTAGACGCCCGTGGGGTCGCCCAGGTACCAGTCTGGCATCCAGGCGCTTTGCGCCAACCCCTCTAGCAAGCCATAGGTGCGCAGGTTCTCGCCCAAAAAATGGGCGCGTTGCAGGTGGCCATAGGTGTCGGCGCCGATGGCGGTTTCGGGATAGAGCCAGATGACGGGCGCCAGGATGACCAGCGAAGAAGCGAGCACCGCCAGCAAGGCCCAGTTTGCCCGCCCCCAGCGCCAAAGCTGGCTCAGGAGGTTAGGCGACGTCCGCCGAGCCGCGCGGAGCGCTCTAACCTGCTGAGTAAGGGTGACTCGACTGTCCATTGGGCTTTCTCGCTCAGAGTTCGGATATCGGCGCTCAGCGTGACCCAGAATAAAAAGCTGCGGTACAGCGGATAGAGCGCCAGGTAGGGCAGGTATTTGCGAATGTAGATTTTCTCTGGGATGGAACTCATCAGGTAGGCGACCAGGGTGCGCCCGGTGTTTAGCACCAGGTAGAGCAGATAGAGGAAGTACACCAACTGCCAGACCAGCCCCCAGCTATAGCCAAAGAGCGGCAACAGAAACAGCACCAGGCTCCAGGCCAGGCGCGGGAAGATGAGCGTGTGATTGACGCGCAGGTACAGCGGCAGCATCACGTTCCACAGGTACCATTTTTGCTGCGGGTCGCGGCGGCGCAGGTGATGAATCGCGCTGACTTCCAGGGCGCCGCGCTGCCAGCGGAAGCGTTGCCCATAGAGCTGCGTCCAGGAGAGAACCGGCGTGAGGTGCACGCGCATGGTCGGCAGGTAGCCAATGCGGAAGTCCTTCAGGCGGTGCAGGGTCATCGTCAGGTCGGCGTCTTCCGTGACGGTGCGTTTGCGATACTGCTGGCGGGCTTCCTCAAAAACGGTGGCGCGGAAGGCCGCGCAGGCCCCGGAGATGGTGAACATGCCATCCACGGTGCTTTCGGAGCGCCGCCCCAGGTGAAAGCTGGCCACGTACTCCAAAAATTGGGAGGCCGTCAGGATGCGCTCTGAGAGGCTGAGGCGGCGCGGGATGGGCAGGCCGCTTTCGTCCAGGCAAATGTCGCCGTTGGCATCGAACTCCACCACCAGGCGCGAGTCGATGATCAGGTGCCCTGTGGCGGCGATGAGCACATCATCGGCCAGGAAGGCGGCAATCGCCTGCTCAATGGCATCCGGGGCCAGCACCACGTCCGCATCCACCGCCACGATGATCTCGCCAGTGGCCACCGCCAGCCCGGCGTTAAACGCAGAAGGCTTGCCGCTATCGCCATTGCGCTCGCGCTGGATGATGGCCAGGGTGCCACCAAAGGCGCGCACCGGCACAATAAAGCTGTTGGTTTGGAGGTAGCGGTGGCGCGGTTGGGCGTTGCCCATGTACCGCATCACGATGTCCACGGTGGCGTCGTCGGAGCCGTCATCCACCACGATAACCTCCAGCAGGCGGTGCGGGTAGGTTTGGGCGTGCAGGCTCAGCAGGCAATGCGCGATGTTCTCGGCTTCGTTATAAGCCGGGATGATCACCGAGACTTTGGGCAGGGGGTGGTCCGTAGGCAGGGCCAGTTTTGCGGATCCAGGTGGCGCAAGGAAAGCAAAAAATGCCAGAGGTCGCCACGCCATCCACCAGAATAGGCACCAGCAACCACCCACCCCAGAACACCAGGAGCAGCCACAGCTCGTCCATCGGCTAGTCCACCCCCAGCCCCTGGCTCTCGATGGTGCGGCGGATGGCAAACAGGGTGGGCCGCGTGAGCAAAAACCAGTAGATGAACAGGATGCCGACGAAGTACAGCAGGCGCGCCACCAGATTATGCGCCAGCGGGATGGCCTCGCGCCCCAGCGCCAGGATCATGCCCACAATCAGCACGATGCGCCCCAGGTTCAACACATAGGTAACCAGCAAGCCCACTGCAAAGGCCCAGGCACGTTGCTTGAGCGTGAGCTTGGGGTAAAACAGCAGAAGCCCCGCAAAAATGCTCAGCTCAATGAGCGTGGAGCATTCCAGGGTGATGTTCAGGCCAACCCAGCCCTGGGTGTCGGGCACCGATCAGGATTTTCTGGTCCACAAAGGCCAGATCGGTGTTGAGCACCGTCGCCACAATTTGCCGCACGTGTTGCGCCTCGATCACGGCCAGTTGATGGTCCCACTCCAGCAGCACCGCC
>JAAUUD010000165.1 GCA_012031655.1 Anaerolineae bacterium
GCGGCCTCACATGCGGCCTGGGCGCTGGACCAGCTGCCCTGAGCGGGCTTCAGGCGTTGGCCAGGGCTGTCTCTACGTTCGGGTAGATGTCGATGAAGGTGGTAAAGCCCACTATATCCAGAATTTCGTGCAGGCGTGGGTTCAGGCCCACCAGCACCAGATTGCCTTGCTGGTCGCGGGCGCTGCGCCAGGCGGCAGCCAGCACCTTCAGGCCGCTGCTGGCCACATAATCCACGCCGCCCAGGTCCAGGATCAGATGGGCGTGGCCTTGCTGGAGCTGGCTGGCCAGGGCAGACTGCATCACCCCGGCGTTGCTGCCATCCAGGCGCCCATGCACCTCCAGGGACCAATAGGGGCTGGGGGGGAGCGGTGCAGGCCGCAAGATGAGTTCGGCCTGAAGATCATCCGCAGTGAGCGTGTCTTCTGGCATACATTTGGTGAGCGTGAGCACGTTTAGCCCATCGCGATAGGCGTACTGGATGGTATCCATCAGCTTTTTGACGAAGTAGATACCCCAGCCCCCGGCCTTGAGCTTCATGATGTCCCCATGGATTTCGGGGTCGTCGCGCAGGGTGGGGTCAAAAGGGGGCGCTGTCATCCTGAATGATGATTTCCAGGCAGCTATTGGCCTCGCGCGTGGTCAGTGCGATGGTTCCATCTGCACGGTTCTGAAAGCCATGCTCAACGATGTTGGTGCAGATTTCATCCACGGCCATCTCGCAATGATAGACGGCGCGGGCATCTAGGCTTGCGGCTTCGGCGGCTTGCACCACAAAGTCGCAGGCTTGCCGCACGGCTTCCAGTGCAGCCCGAATACGAAGGCTCCGTTCCATGGGGCGTCCCCGCCTTTTGCTGCGTCGCTAGAAGCTGCCGACCGCCTCAACCTGGGTGGGGTAGATTTTGAAGATGGTGTCCAGCCCGGCCAGTTCCAGCACTTCGGTGACGCGCTCCGAAGGGTTGGCCAGGCGGATGTCGCCGTTGTTTTTGTGGACGCGCTTCAGGGCAGAGACGATCTCGCGCAGGCCCGCGCTGCTCATATATTCGATGCCCTGCATATCGATGACGATTTCAGAATGGCCATCGATGATCACGCTGTTAAGGGCTTCGCCCAGTTCGTTGGCGCTCATGCTATCCACGCGCCCGCTCACTTCAAAAAGTTGCACACGCTTCATTTCGGAAACGGTAATTTCCAGAGCCATAAATCCCGCCTTGTTTCTGCTTGCAGCAATGGTCTAATGGCGGGGCATTATACCATGCTGCGCGCCAGGCTGCATCCTGAAAACCTGCTCAATTTCAGCCAACCCGCGCAGAGGGCCCACAGCTGCTTGCTATAATCTGGGCAGGATTGCAACAGAAAGGCAATATCAAGCACCTATGGCGCTTTTTTCGGTTCCCATTGGAACGCTGGCGTTGTTGCTGGGCGTGTTCTGGCCGTTGCCGCCCCAGCCCGCCCCGCTGGACCCCACCAGCGAAGAAGACCCGGCCAAAGCGGAGCAAGAGCGGCGTAAGGCGCTGCGGCGGCGGGCCGGGGTGGCGTTGCTGCGCCTGGGGTTGCAGGTTTTTGGGATGGGGGTTTTGCTGGGCAACCTGGCAGCCGGGCTGGGTGGCCTGGAGTCGCTGGGGTCGCTGGCCCTGCTAACGGCGCTCTTTGCGTTGCTGGTTTTGATTGTGCAGCGTAGCGAACCCAGCCGCCGGGTGGCCACGCTGAGCTTTATGGCGTTTTGCGGTTTGCTGGTCTGGAACTACGCCAACTATCGCAACGTCGAGGTCGAGGCCAACTGGAGCCTGTATCTGGCGCTGGTGTTGAACTGGGCCTTTTGGCGGGGCGTGGGGCGACGCTTTCCGGTGGGCAGCAGCACGGATATTTACGTCTGGGGTATGGACGACTGACTGCACAGCCCCGCGCTAGCCTGGCCAGGCGATGTTCTGCCTCTGCAAAAGTTGCTGGGCCTGGGCCCAGACAAGCACGCGATAGGCCGGACGGTAGGCGCGGGTGTAGGCGGGGGAATGCTGCATCGCGGACCAGTCGTTTTCTTCCCGCTGGATACGCCCCAGGTGCAGGATATCACGCGGGTTGAAGTGCTGCCCCAGGCTGCTGTTAGCGGTCAGCTGGGCAAAGGCGTCCCAGGTGGCCGCCATCTCGGCACCGGTGCGCGCCGCACCTGCAGCCGAGGCGATGTAAGCATCCAGCAGGGCCTCCAGCGCGCCGCCTGCGGCCAGATAAGCGCGCAGGTTCAGGCGGGCAATTTGTTCATCCTGGCTAACCACCTCCAGCAAGGGTTCTGTGGGGTCGGCGGTGCTGGTTTTGAACTCGTGTTGCAACCATTCGCGCTCAGCAGCGGTTTTGGCCACCTTATGGCCAATCCCGAATGTGCCCTGGTGCACGAGCTTGTAGACATCCAGCACTTCCATCAGGGGATAGCGTGCGAGGTGTTGCTTGATCAAGGCATCCAGGGTGAGCATGGGCGGTCCGGCTTCAGTTGTAGGTTAGCGAATATTGGGCGTGCAGCGCGCGCGCCCGAGCGTTAACTATACCGCGCTTCAGGGGACGTTGCCATCTCCATAGGGGGGGGGCAGCATACAGGCAGCGCAAGGTGTTGACATCGCGTGCGGAGAGAACGCGGTTTGCGCTATTGGGATAGAGCACGTCAATCGGGTTGGCGCTGTGTATCCATAGCCCCAGGGCATGGAGCGCGGTGTGCAGCAAGGCCGCTTGTCGGCGCGGCGGGGTGAGGTCGTTAGGCAGATAGGTGGCGCCGCTAAAGCGCAAAGGACCTCCCCGCACCGCGCCATCCAGGCCCAGCAACGCACAGCTAAATGGATTCTGGCAGGGGGCTGCTTGCTCGAAATCTGCCCGGGGCAGGATGTGCCACACCAGGTCTACCTGGCTTTCGGCCAACAGGGTTTGCATGGGCACCACGGGCTGAAAGAAAGCCAGGTCGTCCCCCTGAACGCGCTCAATCTGAAGCACCTGGCTGAGCTGGGCCAGGGCATGGACCACCGCGCCTTCCCAGGCATCGCGCAGGGCTGGGTCTGGCTCGCCACCGTAGTAAACGTACAGGCGGATGGTCGGTTGGGCAAAACGCGGGTAGCGCCCCTGAAAGGCGAAGTCTTCCATGGAGAAGGTTGGGCCATCGCCCAGCCAGTAAGTTTCACCACAGGCTGCGTAGTCGTAGCGCACAAAGGCTGGGCCACGCCCTTCATTTTCCGGGCTCAGGCGCGGTGGGTTGATCAGATCATCTGGCAGCAGGGCCTCGGCGGGGCCAGGCAGGGCTGCACTGGCCAGGGGCACCGTGCGCGGGTCCCCAAACAGCACCACATCTGCGGCAGAAACCCAGCCGCTCCCGCGTCCATCCAGCAGGCGCACCTGAAAATAGGCCAGGTCCAGGGTGCGGCCTTCCAGCAGCAACGCCGTGAGCGGCGCCAGCAATTCCCCGGTGCTGGCAGCGGAGGAAGGCGCACTCAGGAGCGGGCTGGGCTGCTGGCCAATCACGGCATCCGGGTTGCGGGGCCGTGTGGGGACCAGGCTGGGGGTGGCCGTGGGGAGCAGGGCAGGCGGCAGCGTGACTTCTGGCGGGGGCAAGGAGGGGCACATTCGACCTGCCCGATGACGGGCGTGGCAGTCGCGGTAGCGCTGGGGCGGGGGTGTGGGGCTGGGCGGGGCGGCTGATGGTGGCGGGGTCGGTGGGCACTGGCGAGGGCGTTGGTGTGCGGCGCGGTGGCGCTGGCGTGGAGCTGGCCTGCTGTGCGAGGTGCGTTTCTGTGGCGGCCAGGTCAATCCGCGTTGGAATGGGCAGGTCCTCCGGGGGGGCGGAGGTACAACCCAGGAGCAGCAATAGCCCCCCAGCAACGCCCCCCAGGGCCAGCCACGTTCAGGCTTCACCGGGATACTTCAGCCCCCAGTCCGCCCGGATTGCATCCAGCGCCTGCATGATGGCCAATGTTTCATCCAGGGGCAGAATGTCGCTTTCGAGCTTGCCCTGGCGCAGGCAGGTCATCACTTCTTCGGCCTGGTACCACATCCCGCGCCCGGGGTGGGGGATGTGAACGGTCTCCTGGTTGCCGTCGGCGCGGTTGAGCACGGCGCGGGCTGGATGAAAGAAATCCTGCGAAAGCTCGATGCGCCCTTCGGTGCCCAGGATGACGGCCATTTGCGGGCTTTCGTAGTTCAGCGAAGAAGTTACGCTGGCGATAGCGCCGCTGGCATAGTGGAACAGGGCCGAAAAATTGCTCGTCAACCCCGCTGGGCGCATGGTTCACCTGGCTGATGATGCGGTTTGGGGCCTCGCCCAGCACCAGCCAGGCAAACGAAACGGGGTAGATGCCCAGGTCCAGCAGTGCGCCACCGCCCAACTCGTGGTTAAAGAGGCGGTGCTGCGGCTCAAAGGCGCGCTTGATGCTGAAGTCTGCGTGCAAGGCGCGGATGTCGCCAATATTGCCGTTGCGTGCCCACAAGCGCACCTGCTTGATCACCGGAAAAAAGCGCGTCCACATCGCTTCCATCAGGAAGACGCCGCGCGCGCGGGCTGCCTGGATCATCTCGGCGGCTTGCTGGGCGTTGAGGGCAAAGGGTTTTTCCACCAAAACGGCTTTGCCGTGTTCGATAGCCAGCAGGGTGTTGGCATGGTGCATGGGGTGGGGAGTTGCCACGTAGACAATGTCAATGTCGGGGTCAGCGCAGAGGCTTTCGTAGCTGCCGTAGCGACGCGGGATGTTCAGTGCATCGCCAAAGCTTTCGGCACTGGCCTGGCTGCGCGACCCCACCGCCAGCACCTCGGCGCCGGGGGCATGTTGCAAATCTTCCGTGAAGGTGCGGGCAATCGCACCAGTGCTCAAAATGCCCCAACGGATGGTCTCACTCATGGTTTTTTCGCTCGCTGATCGTGTCTTTGCACCCTATTGTAACGCATCCTGGCACCAGGCGGGGCGTTTTGGCAGCGATCATGCGAACGGGGCGGGATCACCCGCCCCGCTCTGGGCATGTTCAGACGTTGCGCGGGCCGTCATCGTCTACCGGCTCGTACATATCCGGGTTGGGGCGGTCGCGCGGGGGGGTGGGGTCGTCATCGCTGCGGATGTTGATTTCTACCCGGCGGCGCTTCGGCTTTTCGCCCACGGGGGTGGGTTCTTCTTCGCCCATGTTCACGCCAAAGTCGATGTTGGTCATGGCGCGCTTGAGGGTTTGCTTGGTCAGGATCAGGATTTGGTCGCGGATGTCGCGTCCAAAGCTGCCCAATCGGTGATTTCTTCTTCACCCGCCCCCGTGGCAAAGGCGAATTCGCGGCGGCTTTCCCGTAGGGTTTCTTCCAGATAGATGCGGAGCTGGCTGGCGGCGATGCGGACCTGGCTCAGCAGGGCGTCGTTATCGATGTCCGGCGCCATCTCCAGCAGCAACCCCTCGGTGATGTAGTAGTCATCCGGCATAAGCTCGGCAGCTTTTTTGTGCAGGCTCTGGTAGCCACGGGCGACCATTTTCCCGGTGCCTTCTTCGGCCATGCCGCTCATCACCACGCGCTCCACGGACTTTGAGAGCGCCTTGGTGGCCTTGAGCAGCTTGTTCAGTTCTGTATATTGTTGTTCGTCCATTGGTCCTGTTCCTTATCCTTTAATCAGGGCAGGGGCCCTTATTTCTGGCGCATGGGGCTAAATTCTTGCTCCAGGGCGGCGCGGGTGGCCGGGGGGAGCAAGCGCCGCAGGCTTTGCTTGGCGTGATGAATGCGGCTTTTAATGGTGCCGATGCTCACGCCCATCACCTCGGCGACTTCCGCATAGCTCAGGCCCTCCTCGGCATAGAGGATGAGCGCTTGCTGCTGAAGTTCGGGCAGCTGGTCGATAGCGGTTTGCACATCCAGGTGCAGCAACAACCAATGCGTGAGTTCGTCCGGCGGTGGCTCGCTGTGGCGCGTGGCGCTGGCATACGAAACCCACACCTGGACTGGCTCTTCGTCCAGCGAAAGCACTTCCCGCCGACCGGCGCTGCGGAGTTCATCGTAGCAGCGGTTGCGGGCCATCCGAAACACATAGGGGCGCACATTCTCCGGTGGGTTGATGCGCGCCAGGTTCAAAAACAGCCCAATGAACACCTCCTGCACAATGTCGTCTTCTGCACTGGGGCCACTCAGGCGCCGTACAAAGCGCCGAATGCCGGGTTCCAGGCGGGCTTGCAGTGCCTCGAAGGCATCCCAATCGCCTTGGCAGGCGGCGGTCACCAGTTGGGCGTCCTGAAGCGCTTCAGACACGGCAGGCTCCTGAGCAAACAACGGAGGATTGGGTGTTCTAGTAAGGGTTACGGGCGCGGGTGCGCGTTGGTTCAATTTTAGGGAGGCGGAAAAGACGGTGGGAGGGGGAACGCCGCCCCTCCCTGCCAGAAAGTGCCAGCTTACTGCAAGATGCGCTTCACGCGCAGCAGTTCTTCCATGGCCAGGATGGCGGCGCGCTGGGTGTAGACCACACGGGTAAACACGCTGATCTTGATCAGCTCTGCAATGGCGCGGCGCAGGGCGTTGCCTTCGTCCACATATTGATCCAGCAGGGCGCGCATTTCGACCTGCGGCGGGAAGATAGGCAGGATGAACAGCGGATTCCCGGCGGCATCGCGCGCTTTGGGGCCGCCGCTAAAGTTCACGATCACGCGCTGGCCGCTGGAAGCCATCACCATGGCGCGGAACATCTCGGCGGCGTGCATCCGCTCTGGCGATACCATGATGTCGCCCGTGTGGACGCGTTCTTCAAAGGTAACCGTGAGCGAGTGAGTTTCGCGGGCCATGCGAACGAGATACTTCCGCATGTTGTTGCCGTTCTTCACGAACTCGGCATAGTGGGCACGCATGGCGCGTTCGTTGGTGTGGATGCCTTCTGGCACAAAGAGCGGGTGCCCAAGCTGCGAATGGGCCGGGATATGGTCGGACTCGTGCGAGCCGTCCGAAAAATAGAGCACCATCGGCTCGTTCCAGCGAAAGTGATCCGCTGCAATTTCAAAACTGGTGATCCCGCTGAAGGTGCGCGGCGAGACTTCGTAGAGGTTGATCTTGGCTACGCTCCGCGCTTCCATCTCCAGCGGGTGGTGTTTTTCAAAGTTATATTCTTCGCCGTGTGTATCCGGGTGAATCTGAGGATCAAAGAAGGTGATGTTATACTCGGTGAGCCAGTCGTTAATGCGGTCGCGCTCCGCATTGCGCAAGAGCTGCCCCTGTGCATCCAGCACATTGCAGGCCCCACCAGAAAAAACCTGCGTTGACTGAATGTGTTCCATATCATTGACGATCTTCCAGCGCGATATTCCCATGGAGGTTTCCTTTCTGCGCAGGTGCCTGAGGGTTCTAATTGCGAACAATGATTTCGCCGACGATGGCCGGGCATGCTGGGGCCTCTTCCAACACAGGCTGGATTTCCCACCGATAGGTGAAGCCTACAGAAACAAACTGATCTGCCGCAAAGGCATAAGCGTCAGCCTGCACCACGGCTTCTTCCACCACCTGGCCGTTGGGGTGGGTGAGGCGCACCCGATAGGCATAGGCTGGGTCAGGAATGGCGTTCCAGTGGATGCGGGCCACCTCCCCGGCGGTGATCTCCTGGCCGGCGCGGTTAAGCTCC
>JAAUUD010000166.1 GCA_012031655.1 Anaerolineae bacterium
CTGACCGGCTGGGACCCGCCGGTAGAAGCCTGGGCCTGGGTCGGGGGCGCCTTGCAGCGGGCGTGAAGTTTGTTCTGAGGGGAACTGCACGCGGGCCGGGGTGACGGATCACCCCGCCCGGTTGGCGGAAGGGCGTGCCTAGGCGATGGTCGCCAGGAATTGCTGGGCCAGCTCCGCCACGTTTTCATCCGTGCGGATGCCCGTGATGGCCTCGCCGGGGCGCACCAGGTTCGCCACCACAATGCCCGCGCCATTAAAAATGGCGCTGCGGGCTTCTTTGAGGTCCACACCGCCCGCCGCCGAGATAAACACGTTATATTTGCTGAGCACGCGGTTCACATGCCGATACTCAATCACCTTGCCGCGCGTTTGCTCCTCGTCGCGGCCCCGGTGCAGCACCATCACGTCCGGCACCACGTGCAGGTCGCGCAGCACGTGTAGCGGGTCGTTCACGCCCAGCATGTCAATCATGGAGAGCATGTTCAGCTCGCGGCAACGCCGGATGAAGCGTTCCAGCACTTCGGGCGGGGCGCTGCCCAGCACGGTTGCGGCGCTGGCGCCCACGCTGTGCACCATCTCCACCTCGCCCACCGCGCCATCGGTCGTCTTGAGGTCCGCCACAATCGTTCCGGCCCACAGCTCGCGCATCAGGCGGATGCCTGCCAGCCCCTCGCGCTTGATGTAGGGGGTTCCGGCTTCGATGAAGATGCGGTCGCTGGCCGGGATGCCGGGCAGGATGCGCCGCACCATCGCCTCGTCGCCATTGAAGGCGAGTTGCAAGTAACGCCGCCGCCGGTCCAGCATGGGCTAGCGCTCCATCATCTGGCTGACGGCGTGCCCCAGGTCCGAAGGCATAAAGAGTACGATCTTCTCCGAGGGGTCAGCGGCGATGTCGCGGATGGTTTGCAGGGTGCGCAGGTGTAGCGCGCCCGCGCTGCGCGAGAGCATCGCGGCGGCTTCTTGCAGGTTCTGCGAGGCCGCCAGCTCGCCTTCTGAGGCGATAATCATGGCGCGGCGCTCGCGTTCGGCTTCCGCTTGCTTGGCCATGGCGCGCTTCATCTCGGCGGAAAGCTCCATCTCCTGAATTTTGATGGCTTCCACGTCAATGCCCCAGGCGCTCGTCTCAGACTCCACGATTTCCTTGATGTTCTCCGCGATGCGCTCGCGCTCGGTCAGCACAAAGTCCAGTTCGTGGTAGCCGATGACATCGCGCAGGGTGGCCTGGGCGTATTGCTTGATGGCAAACATGTAGTCTTCCACCTTGATGATCACGGCTTCGGGCTTGGCCACGCGGAAGTAGATCACCGCGTTGACGAGTAGCGGAATATTCTCCCGCGTGAGCACCTCCTGGCGGGGGATTTCCGCCGTTTTGATGCGCATATCGACCACGCGCAACTCCTGCACCAAGGGAATCCAGAGGTTAGGCCCTGGATCGCGGACTTCAGTAAAGCGCCCTGCCGTGAACAACACCCCGCGTTGATACTCGTAGAGGATCCGAAACATAGGTTGTGTGCCTCCTTGGGCTGGCAATACCGTTTGGGGTCTCCATGTTCATTGTAACGGCAAAGCCGGGGCTGGGGGCGCCATCCCCCTGAATTTTGGGGCAACGTCAAGTTAGTACGGGGTTTTGGCTTCCAGGCTCCTCAGGCGGTTGAGCAGGGCGCGCAGGCTAAAGGGCTTCAGCAGCACCAGGTCGGCCTCGTGCAGAAAGTTTGGTTGGGGGCGCTGGGGGTCCAGCACGGCAATCACATAAACCGCAGGGGCGACCTCCTGATGCAGGCTGGCAAAGAGCGGCGCAGCCTCGTCATCCAGCAGGCCCGCCGCGCAGATCAGGACATCGGGCAGGCTGTGCTCCAGGTTGTGGTAGAGGGCCGGGAGGCTGGCCACACAGGCTGTTACATAGCCCTGACCCTGGCATGCGCTGGTCACCAGGGCGGCGAGGGTAGCATCTGGCTCGGCAATTAAAATATGCATCGAAGAAAGCACCCATCTATGGGCTGTTTCTTCTTATCATAGCGTGTTTCACGCGGTACAGTAAGGGGTCAAATGGGGGGATGAACACAGACCAACATCCCTAATCTAGGGCCAGCCGATTTGCACTTGCCTCCCCCCTGCAAAAAACACAAGAAAACTAAGACGCGTTGTGCGCCTGGTTCACCCGCCGATTCAGGCGGTCCGCCATCGTGATGAGCGCCGACACACTGACCGGCTTGAGCAGCACCAGGTCCGCCAGGGTACCGACCTCGCTACGGTGGGCGCTGGTGTCGCCAGTGACCACGATCACGCGCACGCGCACGGTGTCCTGCTGGGCCTCGTCCAGGTGTGCTTCGTGGCGGCGGATGTAGCGCAGGATGTCCAGGCCGCCCACGCCGGGTAAGCCCAGGTCCAGCGTCAGGATGTGGGGCAGGGCGCGGTTGAGCTGGTTCAAGGCTTCATCGCCCGTGGTGGCCGTGAGCACCTCAAAGCCTGCCTTGCGGAAGGATTTAGCGAACAGGGTGCGCAGGAAGGCGTCGTCTTCGGCAACCAGGATGGTCGGCTTCGTCATTATGGTTTGCTTATCCTGTGTCTTAATTCGCAAGTCTTCGCTGATCATAAGGGATTACATAAGGCGCGTCAATCAAAAACAGATTAAGAATGCTGAAAGGTAGCCAGGGGGACACCTGATCACAGCCAGGCGGACAGCATCTTCTCACCTGTGGTTAAGGAAACCAGGCCGCCCCCCCAGACGTTATGAGAAAGGCCATGCTCGCTCAACCAGTCCAGGAGTTTGCCGGTTGCGGTTTTGGCGGTTCTGGATTAAAACGAGCGTGAACCAACCAACAGGCACAGCGCTGAGTCAATTCAGGAGAAGGGGCAAGTTCCATGCGTAAATGGTTGTGGTTAGGGGTAGTCTTGCTGCTGGCGCTCATCCCGGCAGCCAGTGCCCAGCAATTCGAGAATCCGCTGCCCATCGCCTATGGCGAAAGCCTCAGCGGGCAAGCGGCGGACCTTTCTAACCTCATGTACTATCGCTTTGAAGGCGCTGCCGGAGACCAGATTACGATCCTGGCCAGCAGCACCCTCACCGACACCTACCTGCAACTGGGCACACCCGAAGGGACCCTGCTGGCGGAAAATGACGACATCAGCAGCAGCAACCTCAACAGCCGCATCGACTTCACGCTGCCCAGCGCGGGCGCGTACGTCATTAGCGCGGGCGGCTACACCCCCGGCGCGTTTACGCTGGAGCTGCTGGGGCCTGGCGGGCCAGATACGCGCTCGCAGTTCCCGGTGATTCAGTACGGGCAAACGCTCAGCGGCCAAAGCATCGATATTTTCAGCTTCAGCTACTACACCTTCAGCGGCACCGCCGGCGACGAAGTGACGATTATCGCCAGCAGCCCCACCGTGGACACCTACCTGCAACTGGGCACCGCCGATGGCAACCTGCTGGCCGAGAACGACGACCTCAGCATCACCAACCTGGACGCGCAAATTACCACGGTGTTGCCCACCACGGGCGAATATCTGATTGGCGTGGCCGGCTACACCCCCGGCGCGTATAGCCTGAGCCTGACCGGCCCCAGCACGGCCACCGATGTTGTTTATACCCCCGTGAGCTACGGCCAATCCATCGCGGGCGAGGTCACCGCCACCGGGCAATACACCTTCTTCACCTTCCAGGGGCGCGCCGGAGATGCCCTGAGCATCGAAGTAGCCAGCAGCGCCATTGACCCCTACGTGGTGGCGGGCACGCCTTCGGGCAGCGTGCTGGCCGAAAATGACGACATCAGCCGCGAGGACCTCAACGCCCGCGTGGAGGTGGTGCTGCCCAGCAGCGGCGAATACCTGATTGGCGTGGGCGGCTATAGCCCCGGCCCCTTTACCCTGACCATCAACCTGAGCACCGAAGGCGACTTCCTGCCCACCTCAGACATCGCCACCGGCCAGGTCTTCACGGGGGAAATCACGGACGCGCTCACCTACGGGGAATATCAGTTTGAAGTGCCCACCGGGGTGACCATTGTGGCGGACCTGCGCGCCACCAGCGGCGACCTGGACACGGTGATGGCGCTGTGGCTGGGCGAAGAACTGCTGGCCGAAAACGACGACCGCGCCCCCGGCGACCTGAACAGCTACCTCGAATACCCCAACGCGCCGCCAGGCACCTACTACATCACCGTAACGCGCTACGGCGGCGAACAGGGCGCCACCAGCGGCACCTTTGAACTGGTGGTGGACCTGCGCCCCAGCACGGAGCTTCCGCCGACCGTCACCACCAGCGCCCCGAACCCCACCGCCAACGGCTACCCCACTCAGGAAGTCGCGCAGCGGGCCGAATGGACTGTGCTGGCCTATCTGGGCGCAGACAACAACCTGGAAGGCGCCCTGCTGAACGACCTCAACGAGTTTGAACTGGCCGGGGGCAGCAACGAGCGCGTGCGCATTGTGGCCCTGGTGGACCGCTCGCCCGGCTACGACCGCTCCAACGACAACTGGACCGGCAGCCGCCTCTTTGAAGTGGGGGCAGATGTCTCTGGCGACCATTCCACCTGGGAGTTCCCGCCCACGATTGATAGCGTGACGCTGGCCGACCTGGGCGACCTGGACAGCAGCTACGGCAGCAACCTCACGGACTTCCTGGTGTGGGGCATGACGCACTACCCCGCCGAGCGCTACGCAGTGGCGCTGAACGACCACGGCGCCGGGTGGGCAGGCATCATCACAGATGACACCGCTCGCGGCATCCTGACGCTCAGCGAACTGGAAGAAGCCTTTCGGATGGCGCTGGAAGTCACCGGGGAGGACGGCTTCGACATCCTCTTTAACGACGCCTGCCTGATGAGCAGCCTGGAATACTACGCGGCCATTGCGCCCTACTTTGACTACGTGGTGAGTTCGCCGGAGCTGACCTACAACCCCAGCTTTGATATGGAACTGCTCACGCGGACGCTCAACCAGAACCCGGCAATCGAACTGGGCGACCTGGGCAAGCTCATGATGGACAAGTACATGCAGGATATGGGCAACGACCTGCCCGACCTGGTGGATGTGCTGGGCGCCACCGTGACCGACCTGACCCGCTTTGATACGGTGGTTGCGGCGCTCAACGAGTTCTCCCGCGTGGTGACCAGCAACCCCGCCGCGCATACGCCCGTGCTGGGCCAGGCCCGCAGCAACGCCTACGTCTATGGCTTCTACCTGCCGGAAGATGAGTTTGGCCCGGCGGTGTTTGTGGACCCCGGCCACTTCATGAAGCTGGTCATCGAAGAAAGCCGCGATGCAGAACTGCGCGCCGCCGCCGCCGCCGTGGTCGATGCCCTGCAAGCCGTGACCTTCTACGGCACGGCGGGCAACCACCTCACGCGCTTCAGCACCTTCTACAACATCTACTTCCCGCAGCGCAATTCGGATGTCAACCAGCGCTACTTCCAGGATACGCCGCTGCAAAGCTGGCAGCAGCTCCTGCGTGCCTATTTTGGGGAGGCCACGGGCGGCGGGCGCTTCCGGTCCGCCACCGAGGTCTCGCCGGTGCCCCTCTACTCGCCCAATGCGCTGCCCGTGCCTGCACCCCAGATCACCATCACCAACCTCTTCCCGGCGGTGGCCAGCAGCACCACCCCGGCCATCATCTCGATGGAGGTCACCGGGCGCGGCATCGCCAATGGCGACTTCACTGTGGACATCCGCCTGCCCGATGGCACCCTGCAACGCCTGAACAGCACGCGCATCCTGACGGAAGTGGTGGAAGATGGCATGGCGGATCTCATCAACTTCTGGGCGCCGGGCGTTGGACGACACACGCTTTACCTGGGAAGTGGAAACTGCCCTACCTGACCGACGGAACGCGCTGAATTTTGAGCTGGTGACCGTGCGCGATGGCGTGGCCTCGATTGCCGGGCGCTACCGCTTCCCGGATAGTGATGTCTGGCAGGATGTAACGCTCATCTTTAACGATGATGGCGTGGCGGACCGCATCATTGGCGCGGATGCAGGCGGCAGCGGGCTGGCCTCGATTGGGCTGGCGGAGGGCGGCGAGTTCCAGACCTACCGCGCCATGGTCACGCCGGATGGCCGCGTGATGCGCGAGCCGGGCAACAGCTACACCTGGCGCCCCGGCGCCCTGCGCTACGACCAGGCCGCCGCGCCGACCGGCACCTACCAACTCGGCTTCCTGGTGACGGCCATCGGCGGCACCACGGGCTTCGAGAGCGTGACGGTGGCAGTCAACAACGACAACCTGGACCCGACCCTGCGCGGCTATGTGGACCCCGACTGGGGCTTCAACTTCCACTATCCGGCGGTGTGGTTCGATGTCACCTACTTCCCGGATGACGACTGGCTGCAAACCAGCAACGCAGAACGCACCGAGTTTATTTTCGTCTATCCAGTGTACGCGGCTGCCGGGCAAAGCCCGGAAGCCATCGCCCGCGAGGCGCTGGGCCGCTTCCAGGCCACGCCAGAGGGCCTGGCACCGATCAGCGTGGCCGGGCAAGAAGGGCTGGAGTTCACCTTTAGCTACCTGAGCGACGGCCAGCCCTTTGTGGGGCGCGGTTTTGCGGTCTACAACGCCGCGCTGGAGCTGGGGCTGGTCTTTGCCGCCGAGGTGAGCGACCCCGCCCGGCTGGACCCAATCTATGCCACGCTGCGCGATAGCCTGACCTTCTTCGACATCCTAAGCTACCTGGAGGCCGACGCGGGCTTCTGGAGCCCCAACAACGAGATCGAAGGCGTCAGCTTCCCGGTGCCCACGGGCTGGAACATCGTTCAGGGGGACCCCTGGCTGTTCTACACGCCCGAAACCCCGGACGACAGCGGCTACTTCATCACAGGCGCGGCGGTGGCCCAGCAACCCGGCACGGATGCCAAAGTCGTGCTCAGCAGCCTGCTGGCCCAGGCCGCCGAAATCCGCATGGACTACCGCGTGACGGGCAGCGAGGTCTATCACAGCGTCAACCACACCTGGGAGACGGTGCTGTTTGAATATACCGCGCCGACGGGCCAAGCGGTGGCGGGCCGGATGCACGTCACGCTGGTGGATGGCACCGCCTGGGCGCTGTGGTTCGAGGCCCCGGCAGACCCGGCCGAAGCCCTGATGCGCGGCCCCTTTGACGTGATGCTGGATGGCTTCATGGTGGAGGGCGCCGGGCAATAGGCCCCCGCCGTTTTGCAGGAAGCCGGGCGCGTGGCGTGGGCTGCGCCGCCCTTTTTGGGCCTCCCTCCCCTTTTTCCAGGTGGGCGCCTAGCCAGAGGTGCGATTTCCGCCACCCGCCCCGCATGCTACAACTGAAGCATCGAATAATAGCCCCTTAGAGGTGCAAGCATGTCTGAAGTTTTGCAACAATTCTCCGAGGAGATGGCCGGGATTGTGGCCAGCACCGGCGCGGGTGTGGTGCGCGTTGACCAGATATTGCGCCCGCCGCGCATTAAACCGCGTAGTATTCAAACATGCTGTCCTCGCCATCAACCCGGATGAGATCCGGCAGGTTGCGCCCCACGCTGGGCAAGCACAACCGCCGCGCTGACC
>JAAUUD010000167.1 GCA_012031655.1 Anaerolineae bacterium
CGATTTTGACATGGGCCAGGCGGCAAGGCTCGAACCAGGCGGTCGGTACACGGCGCCTGGGTGCGGACTCCTACCTCGTTGGCCTGATCGGCCAGGACAAGCTGGGCGAGATCGCCACCGACCTCTACGCCGCTGAAGGGGTGGACACCACCTACTTCAAGAAGACCGACCGCAAACCGACGGGCGTGGGCTTCATCATCCTCAATCCACAGGGCGATAACTTCATCATCCTGGATATGTCTGCCAATGATTTGATGGATGCTGCTTTTGTGGACCAGGCCGAAGCCCAGATTCGCCCGCAGCGATATGGTGATGTCTGTGCTGGAAATCCCGGTGGCGGCGGCGGCCCGTGCTATGGAACTGGGCAAAAAACACGGCGTCCGCACCCTGCTGAACCCGGCCCCGGCCAGCGCCCTGCCAAACGAGGTTTTCCGCCACATCGATTACCTGACGCCCAACGAAACCGAGTTACGCATTTTGATGGGCCTGCGCCCAGACGACCCCACGCCGACCGTGGACCTGGCGCATCAGCTTAAGGGGCGGGGGGGGAGCACCGTGGTGGTGACCATGGGCGCGCGCGGTGCTTTGCTCATCACCGACGAAGGCGTGCAGCAGGTGCCCCCCGTCCCCACAACCGTGGTGGATACCACCGGGGCCGGAGATGCCTTTAACTCTGGCTTTGCCCTGGGCCTGGCAGAAGGCCGCAGCCTGGTCCAGGCGGTGCAGATGGGCAACGTCAATGGCGCGCTGGCCTGCACCAAACTGGGCGTCATCCCCTCGCTGGGCTACCGCGCCGACCTGGACGCCCTGCTGAGCCAGCACTATCCCGCGTGAACGACGGTCCGCCCAGGCGCGGACCGAGCAAGCCAAACATAACAAGGAGACCTGTGGTGAAGCGCGACAAGATTTTGAATTCTGAATTGAGCTACGCGATTGCTAAACTGGGGCACGGCGACCTGATGATCGTCTGCGATGCCGGCTTTCCCATTCCAGAGGAAGTCTGGCGCATTGACCTGGCGCTGGTGCAGGATGTGCCCGACCTCGAAACCGTGCTGACGGCCATCAGCGAAGCCTACATTGCCGAAAAAGTGGCGTATGCCGCCGAGATGGCCCAGAACAACCCCAAACTGCTGGAGAAAGTGAAGCGCATCTTTGCCAGCGCAGAGCACGCCACCCTGGCCCATAGCGAAATCCTGGGTGGGGTGGCGCGCCAGGCCAAAGTGATCGTCCGCACGGGCGCTTTTGACCCCTGGGGCAACATCCTGCTGTATTCCGGCGTGGATGTGCCGAAGTGGTTCTCCAAAGAAGGCACCATCGCCCCGGACTACTACAAAGACAAGCTCTAGGCCACGCCATGCGGGACCGGGTGGTTAGCCCGGTCCCCTCTGTGGCCTGCCCTATTTCATGTAGAAAGGAAGCCCCCGGCATGGATCAGCCAGGAATCGTGCTCAAGGCGCTGGGCCAGTTGCCGTCGCTGGAACAACTTTCGCTGCAAGACCCCGGCCCCTTCGAAGTGGGGGTGCGGATGGTGGCCAGCGGCATCTGCCACACCGACCTCAGCTACATGCGCGATGCCCGCACCACGCCTGTTCTGCTGGGCCACGAGGGGGCTGGCGTGGTCGAGGCCGTGGGCGAGGGCGTGACGCACGTCCAGCCCGGCGACCCTGTGGTGATCAACTGGCAGGCCAAGTGCCAACAGTGCAAGCATTGCCGTTCCGGGAGGCAGGATTACTGCGAAAACGTTCAGGGCACAGCAGCCCCGCGCGTTTACTGGGGCCAGCAACCCCTGGCCGTGATGCTCAACGCGGGCACGTTTAGCCCCTGGGTGGTGGTGCCCGCAGATGGTGCGGTCCCCATCCGCCGCGATATGCCGCTCAGCAAGGCGGCGATGCTGGGCTGCGCCGTGGCGACTGGTGTTGGCGCAGCGCTTTATTCTGCGCGGGTCGCCCCGCATGAAGATGTGGTGGTTATTGGCGCGGGGGGCGTGGGCCTGAACATCATCCAGGGGGCACGGTTGGCGCAGGCGCACCTGATCATCGCGATTGACCTGGACGAAAGCCGCCTGGAACTGGCCCGCAAAATGGGGGCCACGCACACCCTTTTGGGCGGAGCACACACAGGCGCCGAGGTGTTGCGCTTGACCGACGGGCGCGGCGTGGAGCACGTTTTCGAGGCGGTGGGCCTGCCTGGCCTCATGCTTCAGGGGATCGACATGCTCTGCCGGGGTGGGACGCTGACGCTGGTGGGGGCGGCAGCCCGCGACGCCACCTTGCCTTTTCATCCCCGGCGCTTTATGAGCCGCCAGCAACGCATGGTCGGCAGCATCTACGGCAACATCCGGCCTCAGCTTGACCTGCCCATGTTTGCCGACTGGTACATGCAGGGCAAACTCCTGTTGGATGACCTGCACACCACCAGCGTCCGCCTGGAAGACGTGCCCGAGGTTTTGCCACGCTGGAGCAAAACCGTGGCATTCGCCCCATCATCGAGTTCTAGCCCGAACACCGGGTATCCCGACAGGAGCGCACCATGCCTGTTTACCATCTGGAAAGCCTCTTCCCAGAGCAAATTGCCGCCCGCCTGGCGGAGAACCCCCTCCTGGTGTTGCCTTTCGGCACCATCGAGTGGCATAGCCACCACCTGCCGCTGGGCCTGGATGGTCTCGTGGCTGCCGCCCTGGGCGAGCGCATTGCAGAAGCAAGTGATGCGGTGCTGGCGCCGGTTTCTTATTGGGCGGTGGGCGGGGTTCCCTATCCCTACACGCTCAAACTGCCGTTGGAACAGGTCGAGCCGCTGCTGGTTACGCTCTTGGAGCAGTTCGCGGAGATGGGCTTTCGGGTGATTGTGGGCCTGACCGGGCACTTTGGCCTGGACCAGACCCTGGCCCTGAAGCGGGCCGCGCTGCATGTGATGCGCCGCAATCCCGTCACCATCCTCCCGGCCACAGAATATGACATGACCACCGATGCGGGCTACCTGGGCGACCATGCCGGGATTGGCGAGACGTCGTTGCTGTGGGCCATCCGTCCCGAGTTGGTGAAGCTGGCGGCGGTTCCGCCAGAGGCTGCCCTGGACGGCGTGCTGGGCCAGGACCCACGCGGCCAGGCCAGCCCGGAACACGGCCAGCACTTGCTGGCGTTGATTGCCGAACGAACCGCCGAAGTTGCGCGGCGTTTGCTGACGCAGACCTCGGCCCTGGAACGACAGGACTATGTAGAAGCGCTGGCCAGTGGGGTGCGGGTATTACAGGTCACGGCGGCAGAACGGGCAGCCAAGCCCAAGGCGGCGGTGCCTTCGCTAAACACGCCGAGCTATCTGGCGTATTGCCAGGCCATCTACCGGGGCGATTATCGCGCGGCGCGGGCCGCCGCAGAACGTAAGCTGCTCAATCTGGCGGACTAGATGGCGCGGTTAGGCAGGGCTTCGCGGTAGTTTTCCTGCGTCACCAGCACCGGCACAATATGATTGCTCAGCGGGACGCGCTCCCCAGCGAGCATGCGCTGGGCCAGATCAATTAACCGTTCACCATAGCGCTCTGGAAAGTACGCTGCGCTGGCGATGAAGTGCGAGTTCGGGTTGTTTTCAAACTCCTGCACCGCCAGGTTAGCGCCCTGCCCAATGACCGCCACCCGTTCTTCGTGGCCCAGGGCGCGGGCCGCATCCAGCACGCCGATAGCGGTGTCATCGTTGGAGCAGGACACGGCAATCCGATGAAAGCCGCGCTGGAACCACCCTTCCAGGACGGGTGTGACGCGCTCGCGCGTAATCTCGTAGCGCGTGCCGCCATCCAGGTCCAGCTTATTGTGGTTTAGGTCCAGCGCCACCTGGCTACGCAGGCCCTCTACGCTGCCGCGCATGCGTTCCCGGATGGTGCTCACCGCGCGTTGCTCTGTTACGACCAGCAGTTTATCGACCTGGCCGTCCCAATGGGTGTTGATCCACTGCCCCAACGCCTGGCCAGGGAGGTAGCCTGCCTGGTAATTATCGATGCCGAAAAAAACTTCAAGCTGGATCGGGATATCAACAGCGATGATGGGGATACGCGGGTTGACCTTGAACAACAGCTGCCGGATTTGCTCCCCCTGGCGTTCATCAATGTGAAAGATAATCGCCAGGTCCACCCGTTGCTCCACAAAATACCTGGCGTTTTCCAGGGCGCGTTCGTTATTGAAGGCATTGTCCCGCACGATGAGTTCCAAACCGTGCTGCGCGGCAACCGCCTCAAGACCTTCCCTGACCAGCACTGCAAAAGGGATGGTTTCGCTGAGATTTGAAAAGCCGAGGGTGTATGTAGCCATGGTCTTCATACCGCGTCATTTTGGTTGAGGAATACTTTAGAGTCTAGCAGAAATTTAATCGCCGCACCAGATGGCCGGGCGTTTTTCATGCGGCGCTCATTTTCCTGGCAGCGTGCTTTAGTAGCTGTTTGGGCCGCTCGCTGCTTCTCCAGTGACGATGCTCACCCCGGCGCTGGTCCCGATCAGCTCTGCTCCGGCATCCAGCAGGCCCAGCACTTGTTCGTAGGTCTTGATCCCGCCCGAGGCTTTGACCCTGCAGCGCGGGCTGACGGTCTCGCGCAGTAGGCGGATGTTTTCTGGCGTGGCGGGCGCCAGGTGCGGGCCGGTCCCGCTGGAATTCTTGATCCACGGCATCCCGGCTTCGTCCAGCAAGCGGGCGGCATGCCGTTGAGCGTCTTCGGTGGCCAGGTAGCCGAGTTCCAGCATCGGCTTGAGCACCAGGTGTTCGGCAGCTTTGAGCAGTTGCACCGCCTCATCATAAAATGCATCGAACATGCCGGAGAGGTAGAAGGCCATGTTGGGTTGATAATCGACCTCATCCAGGCCCAGCGCCAGGGCCTCGCGCACCAGGGCAATCTTGCCATGCAAACTCTCGTTCCCCAGCCCAAAGCTGAGCGGCGCCGCGACCCTCACCCCGGTTCCACGCAGGATGTCGCGCGCCAGTGGCGCCCAGCACATCGGGATCATCGCCGCGTTGAACCGGTATTGGGCGGCTTGCTCCACGTGCAGCACCATCTCCGCACGGGTGGCATCGGGCCGCACCAGCGTATACTGAATATAGGACGCCAGCGCAGCCCGAGCACGGGTTGCATTACTGTTTACATTCGAATCGGCCATCAGGAGGTGCCCCCATAATCGCTCACAGGAAAAGAGATGACAACTTTCAGTTATATTGATGATACACAATACCTGAATAGATGTCTACAGACGTATACTATTCAAAATAGAACACAACTGACCATTAAAGAGTGCCTTATGCCTACCACCTCGTCCGCTTTGCTTTCCCCACGCCAGCGCGTGCAGCGTGCGCTCGACCACCAGCAACCAGACCGCCTGCCAGTGGACTTTTTGGCCGTCAACGAAATCTGGGATCGGCTCATCGCACACCTTCAACCGGATGTCAGTACGGTGGGGCCTTCGGAATACTTCGAACCCGCACGCGAGGCCCTGCTGCGCCAGCTAGAAGTCGATTGCCGTTTGCTGGCTTACGACATGTTCTGCAACCCGCCAGAGGCCGTGCGGCACCCAGGGGGGCAGGTCGAATGGTGGCAGGTGCACAGCCGCTCCACCCCCAACCGCATGTGGCGCGAAAAGCTGCCCGGTGATGAGTATTACGAGGTCTTTGGGCGACACACGCGCGTTTCGCATAACGCCACCGGGGCGTATGAAGAACTGGCCAGCGCGCCACTGGGCGCTGCCGAAACCCTCAGCGACCTGCAAGCGCACCCCTGGCCAGAGCCAGATTGGTGGGACTTCTCGCCTATTCCCGGCATCATCGCCCAGTGGGATAGCCACCAGGAATATCACCTGCGCTTTCGGATCGGTTCGGTGTTCGAGGTCGCCTGGCAATTGCGTGGCCTGCAAGCTTTTTTGATGGACATGGCCACCGAACCCGACATCCCGAAGTACATCATGGCGCGCCTGACGGATGTCTATGTAGAACTGACCCGGCGCGTGCTGGAGGCCGCCAGGGGGAGGCTGGATATGGTCTACTTTTATGATGACGTGGCCACGCAGAACAACCTGATGATCTCTAAGGATATGTGGGCGGAGTTCATCCGGCCCTGCCACGCCCGGCTCATCGAGGTGGCGCGGGCGCATGGCGTCAAGGTGATGTACCACAGCGACGGAGCCATGCGCGCGCTCCTCCCAGAGCTTATCGACCTGGGCGTAGATGTGCTGAATCCCGTCCAGGCAGACGCCGCCGGGATGGACCCCGCCGGGCTGAAAACCGACTTTGGCGCTCAACTGGCCTTCCATGGTGGCATCGACATCATCAAGACCCTGCCGCGCGGCACGGTGGAAGATGTTCGGGCGGAAGTCGTGGCCCGGCGCCAGGTGTTGGGCGCAGGCGGGGGCTACGTCATGGCCAGTTCGCACCACATCCAATCCGACACCCCCTTGGAAAACATTCTGGCAATGTATGACCTGGGCCTGCGGGCCTACGAAGCCTGAAGGAGCCTGCATATGAGCATCCTGGCAACTATTTCTGCGGACGTGATGGCGGGTAAAGCCAAAACGATTGGCGAGAAGGTCCAGCAAGCGCTGGACGAGGGCCTGCCACCCGAGCAAATCCTGAACACGGGGTTGATCGAGGCCATGCGCGAGGTCGGGCGGCGCTTTGAGGTGGGCGAGGCCTTTGTGCCAGAAATGCTCATCGCAGCACGGGCCATGACTGCCGCGCTGGTCGTCCTGCGCCCGCACCTGGTCAATAGCGGCGTGGAGCCGATTGGCCGCCTGGCGATTGGCACCGTGAAGGGCGATCTGCACGCATCGGCAAGTCGCTGGTCTCGATGATGTGCGAGGGCGAAGGCTTCGAGGTGATTGACCTGGGCGTGAACGTGCCGCCGGAAAAGTTTATTGAAGCCATCGAAGCCGGAGCGGACCTGCTGGGCATGTCTGCTCTGCTCACAACCACGATGGGCGAAATGCGCACCGTGATCGAGGCCATCCAGGCAGCCGGGTTGCGTGGCTGCGTCAAAATCCTGGTCGGGGGCGCGCCAATCACCCAGGCCTATGCCGACGAGATTGGCGCAGACGCCTACGCCGCAGATGCCACCGCCGCCGCCCGCCAGCGCCTGGCAGAAAGCCGCCGCATTGCCTTTGCCTACCTGGATGCCTACCCGGACAACCCCGATATGGAAACCATTCGTGTTTTCGGCAGCGAACGCGCACAGGCATACTTCGGTCCAATTAACACCCTCGGCGCACTGGCAATGGGCATTACCCACCACCGCGAACACATCGAACAAATCCGCGAGGCGCTGCGCCAGGGCAAGCTGCCGACGGTGGCGCGGGCGCGTATCCGCAAAGACGAGCGCGACTTTGCCTTCGTCTTCACCGCCGATACGCTCGCCCTCTCGTCGCTCAAGCTGCCCGATCTCATCAAAGAAACCGGCGACGAACCCTTCTTCGATCGCGTCGCCCTCCTCGAAGAGATCGAATCGGCCCTCCGG